>QHPG01000153.1 GCA_003219005.1 Verrucomicrobiota bacterium | reverse complement strand
GGGCACGACGTTTTCATCATCCAACCTACTTCTCCTCCGACCAATCAGCATTTGATGGAGTTGCTGATCATGGTGGACGCAGCACGGCGCGCCAGCGCGGACCGGATCACGGCTGTTATTCCATTTTTCGGATACGCGCGCCAGGACCGTAAAGATCAGCCGCGCGTGCCGATCACGGCGAAGCTCGTCGCGAATTTGCTGTACGCTGCAGGCGTGAGCCGCGTGCTCACCATGGACCTGCACGCGCAACAGGTGCAGGGCTTTTTCGATATCCCGGTGGACCACCTCTATTCCCTGCCGGTGTTGATCAAGTATTTGCGCAAACGGCTCACGGGCAAAACAACTGTGGTTTCTCCCGATCTCGGCGGGCTGAAGATGGCATCGGCTTACGCGGAAGCTCTCGGCGCAAACCTGGCCATCGTGGCGAAGGAACGCAAAAGCGCAACCGAGACTGAAGCGGCCTATCTCATCGGCGATGTGGAAGGTTCTGATGTGCTGCTGGTGGATGACCTCACTGAAACCGCCGGCACGCTGACATCGGCGACTGAGCTTCTAAAAAAGCGTGGCGCGCGCGATGTTTATGCCGGTGTGGCGCACGCGGTGCTCGTGGATGTCGCCATTCAGCGTTTGCAAAAATCGAAAATTACGGAATTAGTTACCACCAACAGCACCCCGGTGCGCACCGTGGACGGATTTAAGATCACGGTGCTCTGCATCTCCGAGCTTCTCGGAGAGGGCATCAAACGAATTCACAACGACGAGTCAGTATCGTCGCTGTTCAACATCGAGAACGAAAAAAATGGCAAAACAAGTTAAGCTCAAAGTAGAATCACGAACCAACGTGGGACGCTCCGCTGTGCGCAAACTAAGAGCGCGCGGACTGATTCCTGCGGTCATCTACGGCGGCGACAACAAACCGCAGCCATTGCAAGTCACCGCGCGCGATATCAACGCGATGATGAGCCAGGCTTCCGGAGAAAATGTTTTGGTTGAACTGGAGATCGCCGGGGAAGGATCAAGTCGCACCGCGCTCGTGCAGGAAGTGCAGCACTCGCCCGTCGGCGGCGACATTCGTCACGTAGATTTTCACGCCATCTCCATGGATCAGATGATTCAGGCCGAAGTTCCTCTCGAAGCGACCGGCACCGCGGTTGGCGTCAAAACTTTTGGCGGGTTGCTGGAGCAAAGCTTGCGCGCGCTAGCAATTGAATGTTTGCCAGGCGATTTGCCGGATCGGATCACAGCGGATGTTTCACAGCTGAACATTGGCGATTCCATCCACGTTCGCGACATTCAATTCCCGCCCGGAGTAACGTCAAAGGTGCAACCCGATCTCACGGCATTTTCCGTGGTCGCACCTGTAGTCGAGGAAGAACCGGTAGTCGCGGAGGCGGAAGCAGCGGCTGCCGCCGGGCCGGAAGTGATTACCGAGAAAAAGGAAGAGGGCGAACCTGCTGCTGCTGCGAAGGAAAAGGCTCCAAAGGAGAAGGAGCAGAAGAAGTAGTCCACTTTCGATTTTCGATTTTGGATTTTGGATTGCGCGACGGTGGAAGAAAAACCAATTCGGTTGGTCGCCGGTCTCGGAAACCCCGGCACCGAATACGTGGCCACGCGTCACAATATCGGCTTCATGGTGGTTGATCAGTTCGCAGCGCAGTTTGGATCGACATGGCAAAGATCACGAAAGTGGGACGCACTCTCAGCAAAATGTGGCGCTGTGCTGCTGATCAAACCGCTGAGTTTTATGAATCGCAGCGGCTATCCGCTTTTCGCGGTTGCGCAGTTTTACAAAATCGCGCCACAGGAAATTCTGGTCGTGCTCGACGATTTTTCTTTGCCGCTGGGTCGCCTTCGCTTTCGCGCGCGCGGCGGACCGGGTGGCCACAACGGCCTTGAATCGATTATCATGCAATTCGAAACCGAGGAAATCTCGCGCTTGCGCATTGGCATCGGCGCGGCGCCGCGCGAAGGATCAGTCGATTACGTGTTGAGCCGCTTTTTTCAAGAGGAGAAGCCTCTGGTTAGATCTACAATCGATCGCGCGGTCGAAGCGGTGAAATGCTCGGTTGACAACGGGCTCGTTTCCGCGATGAACACTTTCAACCCCGAAAGCTCGCGGGGTGAACAAGCCGAAAAAGTATGAACCACCGTTACGAAGCGCTGCTGGTGCTGAACGCTCAAGGCAAAGACGACACCGTCAGGGAAATCATCGATCGATTGGAGTCGGAGTTTCAAAAAGAAGGGGCTCAGATCGAACAGGTGCAAAAAATGGATAAGCGCCAATTCTCCTACGTGGCCGGCCCACTGGATTCCGGTTATTACGTTAATCTTATCTTCAACGCTGATCCGGAATTGATTGAGAAGCTGCGCGCGAAATTTAAGCTCGATCCGGAAGTCTATCGCCAGAGTTACCAGCGTCTCCCCGACAAGAAGGAGAAGCCGGCAAAAAAGCTGGCAAAAGCCCAATAAGTTCGCTATAACGCGGGCATGGCCAGCTTTAACAAAGTTATTCTGCTTGGAAATCTCACCCGCGACCCCGAGGTGCGTTACACGCCGAAGGGCAGCGCAGTCTGCGACCTCGGCATTGCGGTCAATCGTGTTTACACCACCGACAGCGGAGAAAGACGCGAGGAAGTCACCTTTGTGGATGTCGTCCTATGGGCGCGTCTCGCGGAGATCGCCGGCGAATACCTGAAAAAAGGACGGCCGGTTTTCATAGAAGGCCGTCTGCAAATGGACTCCTGGGACGACAAGCAGACCGGGCAGAAACGAACGAAGCTGCGCGTGGTGGGCGAGAGCATGCAGTTGCTAGGTGGTCGTCCCACTGCAGCCGGGGCGGCTGAGGCCGCTGGCGAAGATCGGCAAGCCGGTGGCGCCAAGACCAGCACACCGCCCAAACCATCAGCACCAGCCGCGCCGGACGAAGACGAGATCCCGTTTTAGGCGTGGTATCGTCATCCTGCCTATAGAAGATGGGCTGGCAGCCCATGCCACAATCTCGACATGAACGCGACCGAAGCATGCATCGCGCTCAATATGCTGCCAACCGTTGGACCCGTGCGGATGCGCAAATTGCTGGAGGTTTTTAAGGAACCGCAACAAATCCTAGCAGCAAAACGCACCGAGCTTCGCAAGGTGGAAGGAATTGGCAACGAGGTTGCCGACCAAATTTCCAACTGGGAATCGACCGTCGATCTTGCAGGTGAGCTCGAACGGGTCCGTGCTTTCGGCGCGACCGTCATGACGCAGGAGTCGCCATCGTATCCCCGGTCACTGCGCGAGATTCATGCGCCGCCGATTGTGCTCTACGTTTGGGGCGAACTGCAAGAGCGCGATCATCACGCCATTGGGATCATCGGCGCGCGACGCACCACGCATTACGGAACGGAGTCGGCGAAGAAGTTGTCTTATCAACTGTCTTACGCGGGACTGACTATAATCAGCGGACTTGCGCGCGGGATCGACACTGCAGCTCATCAAGGGGCGCTCGCGGCAAAAGGACGCACGATCGCCGTGATCGGATCTGGTTTGGCCAAACTCTATCCGCCAGAAAATGCTGCGCTGGCCGAGAGAATCCGGAGCGGAAATGGCGCAATCGTGTCCGAGTTTTCAATGGAAATCGAACCAGATCGACAAACTTTTCCGATGCGTAACCGGATCATCTCCGGCTGGAGCCATGGCATTCTAGTGGTTGAAGCAGGATTGAACAGCGGTGCGCTCATCACCGCGGCGCAGGCGTTGGAACAAGGTCGATCGGTGTACGCGGTGCCCGGCCACATCAACGCGCCGAGCGCGATGGGATCGAATCGCCTGATCCAGCAGGGCGCCAAGCTCGCGATGGATGCCAGCGATATTCTGGATGATTTGCAGATTCTTCTTCCCGAGACCAAGCCATCGGCAGAAGCCATCGCTCGCCCGTTGCCGCCGCTTTCCGATACCGAGCGTCGGATCTATGACGCAATTGATGCGACTGAAACGTCCATTGACGATATCACTGCAAGAAGCGAGTTGTCGAGCGCAGCCGTTTCATCGACATTGCTGCAGTTGGAGCTGAAGCGGCTGGTCAAGCAGCTGCCCGGAAAATATTTCGTCAAGCTAGGCTGAGCCAGAGACTTACGGCGTCGCCGCGGCGGGCGCAAACCTGCACTGACTTGCAAAGATGCCCTAACTGGGTTCGATTCCTGCCCCATGTCCAAGTCCCTCATCATTACCGAGAAGCCTTCAGTGGCTGGCGATATCGCCAAGGCACTCGGCGACTTCAAAAAAGGCAAGGACTATTACGAGAACGAGAAATACCTGATCTCGTGGGCGGTCGGCCATCTCTTTGCGCTCGCCGTGCCTGCTTCAATGAAAGAACAGGACAAATGGGACATGAAGAAGCTTCCCATCATGCCGACGGAATTCGAGCTTGAGCCCGCGGAGAAAATGAGCGGCCGCGTCAGTGTTCTTCGCAAGCTCATCAGGGACAAAAACGTTTCCGACATCATTAACGCGTGCGACGCGGGCCGGGAAGGCGAACTGATCTTTCGGTATATCATGCAATACGCTCGCGCGAAAAAGCCGATCAAGCGTCTCTGGCTGCAATCGATGATGCCGGAGGCGATCCGCGACGGGTTCGCGCGATTGCGCAGCGACGCTGAGATGGAACCGCTGGCCAGCGCCGCCCGGAGCCGAAATGAGGCGGACTGGCTCGTCGGGATCAACGCCACGCGGGCATTTACTTTGCGGCTCAGCGGCGGCCGCGGGAGCACTGTGACTTCACTTGGCCGCGTCCAGACGCCGACGCTGGCAATCATCGTGGATCGGGAAAACAAGATTAAGGAATTTAAACCGCGTGAACTGCACGAGATCATCGGCACATTCCGCGCCGCAGCGGGCGAATACGACGGGCGCTGGTTCGATGAAGCGTTTAACAAGGACGAAGAGGAGGCGGAGAGAACCAAGAGAGTCCTCCACCGGCTCCAATTGAATCTGCCCGCTGCCGAGCGGCAGCTTGATTCTGAGAACGGCTCACTATGGGACGAGCATCGTGCTGCGCCGCGATTGTGGCATCAGGAAATCGCCGAGTCCATTCAGCGCAAGTGCAGCGGCAAACAGGGTATCGTCGAACTGGAAGAAAAGAAGCCGAGCACGCAAGTCGCTCCTCAGCTCTATGACCTCACTGCGTTGCAGCGCGAAGCGAACAGTCGTCTCGGGTTCTTTGCCAAACGCACGTTGCAAATCGCGCAGGCGCTTTACGAAAAGCACAAGGCCATTACCTATCCGCGCACGGATTCGCGCGCTTTGCCGGAAGATTATCTTCCCACAGTAAGATCGACGTTGAACAGAATCGATAATCCGTTTGCGCGAAGAGTGCTCGACAATAATTGGGTCAAGCCAAACAAGCGCATCTTCAATGACGCCAAAGTCAGCGATCACTTTGCCATTATTCCAACCGGCGCCGTTCCCCGGTCCTTGGACAATTACGAGCGCGCGCTCTTCGACATGGTGACCAAACGCTTTGTGGCTGTGTTCTTTCCGCCAGCGCAATACGAGAACACGACTCGGATCACGCGCGTGGAGGGCGAGCCGTTCAAAACAGAAGGGAAAATTCTGGTCGCACCCGGATGGCTGGAAGTTTATGGACGTGAAGCAACCAGTGAGAAGCCGGAGGAGAATCTGCCGCCCGTCACCCGAGGCGAACGCGTCGAAACGGTGCGTATCGAGACCAAAACAGAACAGACGAAGCCGCCGGCGCGCTACAACGAAGGAACGATTCTGAGTGCGATGGAGTCCGCCGGGAAACTTGTTGAAGACGAAGAACTGCGAGATGCAATGAAGGAGAAAGGGCTCGGCACGCCCGCGACGCGCGCCTCCATCATCGAGACATTAATCTCAGCGCACTATCTGGTGCGACACGGCAAGGAGCTGCAGCCGACAGCCAAGGCAATTCAGACCATCACCCTCTTGAAGAATGCGGTGCCGGAATTGACCAGCCCGGAATTGACCGGTGAATGGGAATTTCGCTTGCGCGAAATCGAGCATCGCAAGCTTACGCGCGACGCGTTCATGCGCGACATCCGCGAGCTCACGAACGATATCGTCGGCAAAGCTAAACATTTTCATCCCGACGAGCACATGCCCGACAGCGAACCGTTCGGCCAGTGCCCAAAGTGCGGTTCGCCCATCATCGAACGATTTAAGAGCTTTACCTGTACAAATGAGGAATGCGACTTCACGATTTGGAAAACGATCGCCGGCCGGTTACTGAGCCGCGACGAATTCGAAACTCTTGTGCGCGACAAGCAGGTCGGGCCGTTGGGCGGCTTTCGGAGCCGGAAAGGCAAACGGTTTAATGCCATGCTTAAACTCAGCGACGAGTTCAAAACAGAATTCGATTTCGGACCAAACGGTCAGGAGAACGGCGCTGCGAAACCGGATTTTTCGAGTCAGGAGCCGCTCGGCACATGTCCAAAGTGCGGCGGGCGCGTGTTTGAATTCGGAATGAGTTACATCTGCGAGAATTCAGTCGGTCCGAACAAAACGTGCGACTTTCGATCGGGCAAAGTCATCCTGCAGCGGCCCATCGAGTGCGAACAGATGCAGAAATTGCTCGCGACCGGTAGAACCGATTTGCTCGAGCGTTTTATTTCGCGCAAGGGCAGACCGTTCAAAGCGTTTCTCGTGTTGACCGACAAAAAAGACGTTGGTTTTGAATTCGAAAAGCGCGAGCCGAAGCCGAAAGGAGAACGCAAGGCCAAAACCCCTGCGCCGAAAATCGATTTCACCGGAAAGGAATCCGTCGGTACATGTCCGAAATGCGGCGGCAAAATTTTCGAAACCGAAAACAGTTATATCTGTGAACGTTCACAGTCGCCCAGAACGCCATGCAAATTTAGACTGAGCAAAACGATTCTTGGCCTCGACATTCCAAAAGAGCAGGCGCAGAAACTTCTTACCGCGGGAAAGACCGATCTTCTCGACGGCTTCATCTCGAAACGAGGCCGCCCGTTCTCTGCGTATCTGAAATTGGAAGATGGCAAAGTCGGGTTCGAATTCCCGGAGAAAACGGCGCGCGCGTGAACCGGATTGCGTGTGAGTTTGTGCTTCACGCGAGCGCCGTAGAAAATTAAAAACCCGAGATCGTGCGGAAAAAAGCTGCCCATATCCTGCTTCTCGTACTCCTCTGCTACATCCTGGGATTGGTTACAGCATTTTATTTTCCGATCCCTGCGCGTCTCGGTGCAGCTTTGACAACGCTGTTACAAGGCAAGATTCGGCCGTTTGTTGTTAAACGAAACTTCAGCGAGACAATCGGCTACGTTACCGATAGAAAAGCAGGGCCTGCTCTCGATGGCAACGTCAGCTATCTTGGCGAATACGCCGGCCAACCCTCGTACGGATTGATCACGGTCCAGGTACCGCAGCATCATCCGGTAGGCGCACCGCTCGACGCCACCGCGATCCGGAAAGTCGAATCAATTCCGTATCCGGCATTTCTCAAATTTCTTCAAGATCAAGCTGCAAAACCCCTGGTGATTTGGATTCACGGCTATCGGCTTTCGTTTCTCGGCAGCACAGCTTACTGCGCACAGATTGCGCGGGACTTAAACATCGATGCGAATGTCGTTACGTTCGATTGGACCAGCAGCGAATCGGTGCTCGGCTATACGCGCGATCTGCTTCAGCTACCTGAGTCGACAAAGCATCTCGTCGAATTGCTGAAGACCATAAACAACGAAGTAAAACCGCAAAAAATTGTCGTCATCGCGCACAGTCTTGGTTGCCGGTTCGTTTGTCTCGCGCTGCAACAGTTGCACGCCGATCCTGAGGCCAGGAATTTGAAACTGGATCAGGTAGTATTTCTAGCCCCCAACGTCGATCGAGCAGAATTTGATCGGGACTTCAAATCCGAGCTGGAAGCCTTGGTCAACAGGCTGACGATCTACGTCGCCTCTGACGATAACATTCTGTTGCTGGGCAAACTCCTATACAATACCGATTCAATCGGTCTTCCGGAAGAGTTCTCAGCAGACACAAATCTGGACGAGATCCAGACGTTCCTTTATTACGAGAAACAGCTTCCCGGAAAAATCGATCTGGTCGATGTCTCATTTTCGAAAAAAGACTTTCTCAGGAAGCATCGTCTCTTTCTCGAGAGACCCGTCATGGAAGACCTGTTTTGGATGATCCACGACGACTACCCGGCAGCAAAACGACATCTGCTCAAATACCAGGGAACGAAAAAGCCAACCGATTACTGGGTAATTCCGCCTTAATTTGCACTTTATTGGAGAGCTGCTGTTGAGTCAGGCGCATGCCGTTACAAGTCACACTCCTCTTCAGATTGTAAGTGTGCGCGAGTTACAGCTTCGGCGATATCACGCTTCATCGAAGTTCGAAGATCGCTATCGCGGTGTTCATAGTCAACGCCCAGAAGCAACAACCTTGGTCGGACGAAATAATCGAATCGGTTTACAATCTCTGCTCGCGTGATGTAATGAATGTCACTGTTGTGCTCGTCGCAAACCTCGGGCGATGTCACCGCTGGGTCGTCCAGAGCAGACTTTACGTCGGCGGCAAAACAGTCGCGGTATTTCGATTGTGTGCTGGTCACATCACAAACCACGATGTTCGAGTGGCTGATTGCTGCGTCTTCATGATTGCGCTCTGAAAAGCGCTAAATGCGATTAAGCAAGGCTCAAGCAACATTTTCGCGTAGCAGTCACAGCGCACGGGGATTGAGAATAGTTGCTTCGCTCTGACGAGAAAATTTGATCGCAAAGGGACCCGTCAACCGTTGTCTTCTGCCATCCGGGCAATCCCTCGTTTCCCTAAATTTTCTGCAATATCGCGCCGGATCTCCCGAAGTACCTCAGTGGAGATCAAAAATCAGAGAAGACCAAAACAATGAGAGTTAATTAGAAAAGGAACTTCAAAATGAAAACCTTTATCGTTTACGATTTAGATTCAAAAATGCCCGTTGCTGTTGGCGAACAAGTAAGCGCGGAAACTGCCCGATATTGTGCAAGCGCGGCGACTGGAATTTTCCACGCAAATCTTTTGGCAGAAGAAATTGATTTAGAAGAAAATTACCTCCATCACCGGAGTCAGGCACTATAGCCAGTGCCTAGAGGCGGCGCTATGGCCTGCAGGCGCAAGTTGCGGCATTGCCTTCGGCTCTTTAAACTCGCCCTTGTGCTCGTGCATTTCGATCACGTTATCTATTTCCAGAGCCGTCCACGCCATTAAAACGATTCTAGCGGGCTTTTTATTCCCGTTGGCTTTCGGTAGACTTCGCACGAATCCTGAGTACAAGGGGACGATGCATATCCAATCCCGGTTCATTTTAACGATCGTTTCGCTTGCGTTTGCGCTTGTGAGCGGGCTCTCAAACAAGGTCAGCGCGGACGAGCTTAAAGAAGCCAAGGTGACTCAAGTCATCCAGGACGTTCGAGTGCTCCCATCGAACGCAGCAGCGCGTCCGGCTGCGGTGAACGATAATGTTCGCCAAGGCACGGCCGTGCAGACTGGCGTCCAGTCCCGGAGTGAGCTGACTTTCAAGGATCAAACGATCACACGCCTTGGCGAGAAGACTAGCTTTAGCGTGGGCGAAGGGCCGCGAACCATTGATCTTGGCAGCGGTCAATTTTTGCTGTATGCGCCCAAGAAAGCGGGCGGCGCAAAAGTTAAGATGGGGCCCGTCACGGCAGCGATCACCGGTTAAATAAATTTGCAGTGACCCGGCTTGTCGGGATTCCAAATACATTCATCGCATTTAGGTGCGCGTGAAGTATTGGGAAATTATTGCTGACACTCTCAAGAACGCCGGTTGGAGCTTGGGGCGGGTTTCAGCCGTTGATTCCGAGGGGCGAACGATCTGGATTGCTGGCGCGCATCGCGGCGATGGGAAGCGTTACGTTGTGCGTGCGGATAGAATTGTTGACCGCGTTTCTGGAACTAGAATCTACACGCGCGAGCGGCGGCGGCCGGCGTTGCGCGAGTATCTCACCGTTCGTCGTTTCGGTTCGATCTTGTCGATGCCGACGCCGCTTTTCACTTCCATGATCTGGTCTCGCAAAAGCGCCGCGCGCTCGAATTCGAGGTTCGCGGAAGCCTGTTGCATTTCCTCCTCAAGCTCTCGCAGCAGCTCAGTTACGTTGAAATCGCCGCCAGCTTCGCGGATCACCGACGCGGCGATTTCGCGTCCACGCAAAATTGTGTGCAAACTCTCCTGCACCGCGCGTCGGACCGTTTGCGGCGTAATGCCGTGTTTTTCGTTGTACTCCATCTGCTTGGCGCGCCGGTAGTCGGAAATCGACATCAGCGCTTCCATGCTTTGCGTGACTGTGTCGGCGAAGAGCACCACTTCCCCGTTTACATGACGCGCGGCGCGGCCGGCGGTCTGGATCAGTGAAGTCTGGCTTCGCAAAAATCCTTCCTTGTCCGCATCCAGAATGCAAACGAGCGAAACCTCGGGAAGATCGAGCCCTTCACGGAGCAAATTGATCCCAACGAGGATGTCGAAATCCGCCGCGCGCAATCCGCGCAAAATTTCCACGCGCTCGATCGCGTCGATGTCGCTGTGCAGGTAACGCACTTTCAGTCCGACGTCCCGCAAATAATCAGCAAGATCTTCAGCCGTGCGTTTTGTAAGCGTCGTCACCAAAATCCGCTCACCTTTTTCGACGCGTTGACGGCAGAGGTCAATCGTCTCATCGATCTGATTCTTAAGGGGTTTAACGGTAATTTTGGGATCGAGAAGTCCAGTAGGACGAATGATCTGCTCGACAACGAGC
>QHPG01000152.1 GCA_003219005.1 Verrucomicrobiota bacterium | reverse complement strand
CTCGATCGTCATCTCCATCACGTCGCCGATGGATTTTTCGTTGTAGAGAACTTCGAGTGTTTGCGGATTGTAACGACGGCCGCGGCAATCTTCGCAGGGCACATAACTGCTGGGCAGAAAATTCATCTCCAGCTTGATCACGCCCTGACCTTTGCACGTCTCGCAACGGCCGCCTTCGGCGTTAAATGAAAAGCGGCTCGCTGAATACCCACGCACGCGCGAGACCGGCAGTTGCGCGTAGAGATTTCGAATTTCATCGAACACTTTCACGTAGGTGCCCGGTGTCGAGCGCGAGGTTTTGCCGATTGGCGATTGATCGACTTCATAAACGGCTTCGATCTGGGAAGCACACGCGTCCTGCGTGTTGGTTTCGGCGTCGCGCCGAAACAAGCTTTCCTTGAAATACGATTCGGAGTCCTTGGTAGAGGAAGTTCGCGATTGCGAGACGCGCTCGCCAGCACGCGGGATGCGTGCGCTCCCCAGGGATACGCGAACTGTCGGGAAGATCACATCATGCATCAGTGTAGATTTTCCCGAACCGGAAATTCCGGTGATCACCGAAAGCCTTCCGACCGGGAAACGAACGTCGATATTCTTCAGGTTGTGCACGCGCGCGCCGCGAACTTCGATCCAGGTTTCCACGCCGCGCAATGACCGGCGCGATCCGCGGATGGGATGGCGCACCGGCGCTTTAAGGCAGCGAGCGGTCTCGGAATTTGGATTCCGCTCGATATCGCGCAGCGTTCCAGTCGCCACAACTTCGCCGCCGCGGATTCCCGCGCGCGGCCCGAGATCAACAATGTGATCGGCACGCCGCATTGTTTCTTCGTCGTGCTCGACAATAATCAGTGAATTGCCCTTGTTGCGGAGAGCGGTGAGCGTTTCGAGGAGACGCACATTGTCGCGTGGATGCAAGCCGATGGTTGGTTCGTCCAAGACGTAGAGAACCCCGCGCAAGTTCGATCCAAGTTGCGCAGCCAGCCGAATTCGCTGCGATTCGCCGCCGCTCAATGTTTTTGCCGAACGCCCCAGCGCGAGATAACCAAGTCCAACCTTTTCCATGAAACGCAGTCGCTGTTGAATCTCGGGCAAAAGACCGGCTGCGATGGTTTGATGCGTGCCTTTGAATTTCAACCTGTCAATCCTGCGTGCTGCTTCGCCGGCCGAGAGATTCGTAAATTGATCGATGGTGTAACCTTGTACCCGCACGTGACGCGCCACGGCATTTAAACGCGAGCCGTGACAACTCGGGCATTCGCGCGCTTCGCCTTCCTTGATCCATTCCGATTCGCGTTCTGCGGCGAGCTCGTTTTCCAGAACCGATTCACTGTCACGACTGTCTCCCGTTTGCAGGTCTTGGTCCCAGATTTCGCCGAACCCACCACATGCTTCGCACGCGCCATGTGGCGAATTAAATGAAAACAAACGCGGATCGAGCTCCTCAAATGCGCGACCACAGTTCGGGCAACTCATCTCCGTGCTCATCACCGTCAGCCGATTTTTGGAATCGAGCAGACGTGCTGTGCCGCGCCCGATCTCCAGCGCGCGCCGGGCAATCTCGCGCGCGTCCGCGATTCGCTTCCGATCGATTACGCCGGCAACGACGTCTATGGTATGCTCTTTGAAACGTTCGAGTCTCCGAAAGTTTCGGATCGGGACAAGCTTACCGTCGACATAAAGCATGTCGAACTCCTGGCGTTCCGCCCAGTGCGCCACGTCCGTATGAAAACCTTTGCGCGCTTTCACCAATGGCGCGAGAACCTTCAGCGGTCCACGTTTCGCAGCAGCTTCGATCTGCTTTACGATCGACGCCACGCTCTGTTTTGCGACTGGCAAATCACAGTCTGGACAAAATTGCGTTCCGGTTTTTGCAAACAGCAGCCGGAGAAAATGATAAACTTCCGTCACCGTCGCGACGGTCGATTTGCCGCCACCGCGCGTGACGCGTTGCTCGATCGCCACGCTCGGCGGCAATCCGCTGACCAGATCGACATCGGGCTTTTCGAGTTGCTCGACGAATTGCCGTGCATACGGCGACATGCTGTCGAGAAAACGGCGCTGTCCTTCTGCGAACAAAATATCAAACGCGAGCGTCGATTTGCCGGAGCCGCTCAAACCGGTGATCACTACGAGTTGCTCGCGCGGGATTTGGACATCGATGTTTTTGAGATTGTGCTCCCGCGCACCGTGGACGTGGATAGCACCGTTCCGGCCTACCGCGCGGAATCGTGGAGCCGTTTCCGCGGCTCGAGCTAACTCAACGTTGTCATCCTGAGCGTAAGCGAAGGATCTCTTCAGCTCGCGCGAGACTTTGTGAGATCCCTCGCCGTCTCCGCGGCTCGGGATGACAAATAGCGCTTTAGAAGACTTCGAAAGAGCGGGTCTCACGAATTTTCCGGTATGCGACTTTTCGATCTCAGCGATCTGCTCCGGCGTTCCGGTTGCAACCACTTCGCCGCCTGCCTCTCCCGCTTCCGGACCGAGATCGACGATCCAATCGGCGCACTTGATCACTTCCAGATTGTGTTCGATCACCACGATCGAATGTCCGCGATCGACTAGCCGCTGAAACAATCGCAGCAGCATCGCCACATCGTCGAAATGCAATCCGGTGGTCGGTTCATCGAAGATGAACAGATTGCCCGTTTCCGACGCGTCCGACAAATGTCTCACCAGCTTTAATCGCTGCGATTCGCCGCCAGAGAGCGTGTTCAACGGTTGGCCCAGTCGCAGATAACCGAGCCCGACTTCCTCGAGCACTTTTAGCCCGTCGGAAATCTGTGCACCTCGCTCATCGTCGATCTGTGAAAAGAAGTGAATCGCTTCGCTGACCGTTAGCTGAAAAACTTCATGGATTGATTTCCCCCGCAGTTGAACTTTCAACACGTGCGGTTGAAAACGTTTGCCTTCGCATTCCGCACACCGCACGAAAAGATCGCTTAAAAACTGCATCTCGATCTTTTCGTAGCCTGTACCTGAACAACGCTCGCAACGACCGTTGCCAGAATTAAACGAGAACGCGCCTGCGGTGAGTCCCTGCGCCATCGCCTCCGGTTGGGCGGCGAACAATTCGCGGACGCGATCGAACAACCCAAGATAAAGAATCGGAGTGGAACGCGGCGTGCGCGCCAGCGGCGATTGATCCATCATCATCACGTCGCGAATGCGATGTGCACCCGTGACCGATTTGCATGCGCCCGGCTCTCCTGCAAAGCCGTGGGTCCCCGCGGCGACCGAAGGCTGGTGATCCGACGAATGCCCTCTCGTACGCAAAAGGTTTCGGTAAAGCACATCGTGAATCAGCGTGGATTTTCCGGAACCAGAAACACCCGTCACACACGTAAACACACCGAGCGGTAGCTCTACGTCGATATTTTTGAGGTTATGCTGTCGGGCGCCTATGATCTTGATCGATGAGCTCCACTTGCGCCGCAATTTCGGCACCGGAATGGATTTGCGATGCGTCAGGTAATCGCGCGTGAGTGATAGGTGGTTCGGCTTCTCCGAAGACGAGGCCACATCGGAAGCCGCTACGCGGCTCAAATTTGATCGCTGCGCGATTTTGCTTGCCATCGCGTTCGGAGAACGCGATCCACCTAGGAACGAGTCGAGCGGTCCGTTCCAGATCAATTCGCCGCCGTGCTCACCGCGGCCCGGGCCGAGATCGATCAAATTATCGGCCGCGCGAATGATTTGTTCCTCATGTTCGACCACCAGCAGCGTGTTTCCTTTGTCGCGCAAATTGTGCATCACGCGGACAAGTTGACCGACGTCGCGCGGGTGCAATCCGATGCTCGGCTCGTCCATGACAAAGAGCGCGTTCACGAGCGATGCGCCCAGGCAAGTCGTCAAATTCACGCGCTGAACTTCGCCGCCGCTTAACGTGCGCGTCGATCGATCGAGCGTGAGATAACCGACACCGACCTCGCAGAGATAATTCAGGCGCGCGCAGATTTCGTCGCGCAACATCTGGGCGGTTTTGTCGCCCGCAGGGATGTGAAGGTTGCGAAGAAAATCGCGCGCATCGGAGATGGAAAGCGCCTGAAATTCCGGAAGCGTCAGAAGAATTGCGGATTGGCGATCGCGGATTGCGGAAATTTTGTAGTTCAGCGTCTCCGCCTGATATCGCCCGCCCTTGCACCTGGGACACCTGATGTAGGCCCGATAGCGGCTGAGCAGGACGCGCACATGCATCTTGTAAGTCTTGCTCTCAAGCCAGCGAAAGAAGCCGCGGACGCCGTACCATCGATCGTTTTCGTAATCTTCATCTGTGTAATCGCCGGAACGTCGCTCGCCGTCGATGACGAAGTCCTGATCGGCCTTCGGCAATTCTTCGAATGGAACATTGATATCGATCTCTTCGCGTGCGCACGCTCGAAGCAAATCCTTTTGCGATTCGCCAAACTCGGCGCCCCGAAAAACGCGCACCGCACCTTGTTTGATGCTGAGACTTCGATCAGGGATCGCTTTGTTCAAGTCGATGGCGATGGTCCGGCCGAAGCCGCGGCACTCGGGACATGCGCCGAGCGGGTTATTAAAACTGAAAAGACCTGGCGTTGGCGGGCGAATGTCGAGATCGCACCAAGCGCAATGCCAGCCAGTGGAGAAGGGAAGAGAGTAATCAGTGATCGGTGAACTGTGATCAGTTGAGCGTTGGACGTTGGACGTTGGACGTTGAGCGTTTTCCGAGATCGGAATGACGTTCACTTTGCCTTTTCCAAAACGCAGCGCGGTTTCGATTGCTTCAACTAATCGCGGTCGATTTTCTCCCGTGATCGCGATGCGGTCCTGAATCACCTGCACGCGGGCGCCGAGTCGTTTAATTTTTGGATCGGCGTCCACGCGCACGATCTCATCCTCAAGCCAAACGCGCAGGTAGCCCTGCTGTTGGAGAAAATCGAAGAATGTCCGTGGCGCGGTCTTCACGGGGACTGCGACCCAGAACGTAATGAGGATGTTCTTTCCGGCGCAATCGCGCAGAATTTGCTCGGCAATCGACTGCGCGGTTTCAGGGCGAATTTCGCGACCGCAATTCGGACAGAACGCACGAGCGACGCGCGGCCAGAGCAACTTCAGATAATCGTTTATCTCTGTCATCGTGCCCACTGTTGAGCGCGATGTTTTGACGGGATTTGATTGTTCAATTGCGATCGCTGGCGGAATGCCACGGATGTCGTCCACGCGCGGTTTATCCATGCGGTCGAGGAACTGCCGCATGTACGGGCTGAAAGTTTCGACGTAGCGACGCTGGCCTTCGGCGTAAATTGTCTCAAAGGCCAGACTCGACTTGCCGCTGCCGCTCGGTCCGGTGACGACCGTCAGTTTTCCCAGCGGCAGATCGATGTCGATGCCTTTGAGATTGTTCTGGCGCGCCCCGCGAATTTCGATGCAGTCCGTGCGCGACGCCGCGGTGACGCTTTCTCTGTTCCCGATCTTCGAACCCACTGGAAATATTCGCTGCCAGTCAAGCGATTCGCAAATTTCTGCGGTACAAAACGCGTGTCATCCCGAACGAAGTGAGGGACCTCGCCTACGAAGTTTGTGACATGCTACATAGTAAGCGTGATCAGTCCCTCCCGTGAGCGGTCCCTCGCTCCGCCCGGGATGACAGAGTTTTTATTCCTTGAACCGCACGGCGAGTTGCTCGCGCTGCTCGAGAAGCTTTTCAGGCACAACGCCGCCCAGCAAATCGAAAAACTCTTTGTGCGCGGCTAATTCCCTTTGCCACTCCTCGTGATCGATCCCGAGAATTTCGGCGACGCATTTGTGGTCGATGTCGAGCTCGGCGAGATCGAGGTCGTGGGGGCTGGGCAGCCAACCGATGGGCGATTTGAGTGCGCCGCCAGTTCCTTCGCAGCGGTCGATAATCCATTTGAGCACGCGCATGTTTTCGCCAAAACCCGGCCAGAGAAATTGGCCCTTCACGCCTTTGCGAAACCAGTTGACGTTGAAAATGAGCGGCGGATTCGTGAGGCGTTTCCCGATATCGAGCCAGTGCTGGAAATAATCGCCGATGTTGTAACCGCAAAACGGCAACATCGCCATCGGATCGCGGCGCACCTGACCAACCGCGCCGGTTGCAGCGGCGGTTGTTTCCGAAGCCATGGTCGCGCCCAAATAAACTCCATGATCCCAATCGAACGCCTGATATACGAGCGGCACCGTATCGCTGCGGCGTCCGCCAAAAATGATCGCACTGATTGGCACGCCTTCACCTTTTTCAACATCGGGATCCAGCGCCGGGTTGTTGCGCATTGGCGTGGTGAAGCGGCTGTTCGGATGGGCAGCTTTTTCCTTTGACTCAGGCGTCCAATCATTACCTCGCCAATCAACGGCATGCGCAGGTCGTGGACCGTCTTTGCCTTCCCACCACGCGTCGCCGTCGTCAGTGAGCGCGACGTTTGTGTAAATTGTGTCGTGCGCGATCGATTTCATCGCGTTCGGATTCGATTTGTAGCTCGTCCCTGGCACGACGCCAAAATAGCCGTTCTCCGGGTTCACCGCGTACAATCGGCCGTCCCGAATTTGCATCCACGCGATGTCGTCACCGACTGTCGTCACTTTCCAGCCTTTGAAATGCGCGGGAGGAATGAGCATGGCAAAATTCGTTTTGCCACATGCGCTCGGGAATGCGGCCGCCACGTAATGCTTTTTTCCCTCGGGCGATTCCACGCCGAGGATCAGCATGTGCTCGGCCATCCAGCCTTGTGTGCGCGCCAAATAAGTACCGATGCGCAAGGCGAAACATTTTTTGCTCAACAAAACGTTGCCGCCGTAACCTGAGCCGACAGAAATGATCGTATTGTCCTGGGGAAAATGGCAGATGAATCGGCGCTCAGGATTGACATCCAGCAACGAATGGACGCCGCGATTCCACTCGGCGTTGAGATCGCTGCCGAGCCTTTTCACGGCGACCTCGCCCATACGCGTCATGATCCGCATGTTGAGCACGACGTACTTTGAATCGGTAATTTCAAAGCCAACCTTGGTCAGCGGCGAATCCGGCGGGCCCATCATGTAGGGAATCACGAACATCGTACGCCCGCGCATCGCGCCTTTCAAAAGGCCGCGAAGTTTCGCGTACATTTCTGCCGGCTCAGACCAATTATTGGTTGGACCAGCTTCTTCTTTCGTCGGCGTACAGACGAACGTGAATTGCTCGACTCGCGCCACGTCATTTGGGTTGGAGCGATGCAAATAGGAGCGCGGAATCGTTTTCTGGTTCAATTTGATCAGCACATTTTGTTTAATCGATTCAGCAACGAGGAAGTCGTTTTCCTGATCTGAACCGTCGCACCAGAAAATATTTTCAGGTTCGGTGAGAGTGGCAATGTCGTGCACCCAATCGAGCACCGCTTGATTTGCAGACCTCGCGTCACCGATTCCACTCGGCGGGAATATGGCGGGTGCGGAATTTGTCATGAAATGAAGAGGTTTATCTTAACCATGAACGAGCGGCTTCGCTACGTTGAATCGCGAATCACGCTTGCGCAGACGCAATGCGCGGCATTAATTGAAAACATGTTCGGGGTCACCACCTCCGATGATTATCGGCCGGTTGCGTGGATGGGTCGCTATCCCGTCGATGTGACCACGATGTTGGTAGGGGTGCATGTCGCGGCCGCAATTCTCGCGGCGATTCTCGTAGCATTCGGAGCCGGTTCGATCCTGGCGTATTTACAATTCGACAGCGGCGCCGTTTGGTCTGGCGGCCAGTTGTGGCGCCTTTTCACATACGCCTTCGTGCATGCGCCGTCGGGGCTGCTCTGGTTTGCCATCGAGATGTACTTACTGTTCGTGTTCGGGCGGGAAGTAGAACGTTTTGTCGGGCGACGCGCTTACATTTCACTCTATCTCGTTTTATTGATCACGCCTGCGGCGTTGCTCACGATCTGGGGTCTTTGGCAACGTTCTGCCATTGCCGGGTCGCCGGCGTTGCACTTTGGGATCTTCGTTGCTTTCGCCACTATCTATCCCCGCGTCGAGTTGTTTCTCCGGATCATGGCGAAATGGATCGCGCTTATTCTGGCCGGTGTTTACACGTTTCAACTTCTCGCCTACCACGCGTGGAGCGACCTGGTCGTAGTCTGGACGAGCATCGGCGCTGCGTTCCTTTTTATTGAATTGCGCGGGGCGGGGCCGGAATTCGCCTGGTGGAATGCCTTGAAAGAGAGGTTTGGCCCCAGGCCGAAGTATCATATCGTTCCAAAAACGCGACCGCGACCCAGCAGCGGACGCACGGAAGCGGAGGATGTCTATTCATCCATTGATCCGATTCTAGATAAAATCTCCAAGTTCGGGATTGGAAGTTTGACGCCGGGCGAGCGGCGGCAACTGGATCGCGAACGCGAACGGTTGCTGAAAAAATCGGAGTAAGCAGAACCTCTAAATCCCAAGCTCCAACCTCCAGAGAAATTCTAAACTTCAAGCTCCAACCAGCGGAGGGAAAACTCGATTGAAATTTGGAGGTTGGGGCTTCTCTGGATGTTGGCTGTTGGAACTTGGAATTTAGTTTCCCTCGAGACGGGATTCAATCGTCTCGCATAGCACGTGGAGCAGAAGCTGGTGGGCTTCCTGAATACGCGCAGTTGAGTCACTGCAAACCAAAAGATCGACATCGGCCATGCCGATGGTCGATCCTCCGTCGCGGCCGAGGAATGCGATCGTTTTCAGCTTGCGCACTTTCGCTTCCTCCAGCGCGCGCACGACATTTTTCGATTTGCCCGAAGTCGTCAGGCAAATCAGCACGTCACCCTGCACACCAATGGCCGCGACCTGGCGAGCAAAAATTTCATCGAAACCATAATCGTTGCCCGCGGCAGTAAGCAGTCCGCCATCGCTTGCGAGACAAATCGCAGGATACGCACGACGATCTTTGACAAACCGCACCACGAACTCAGTCGCAAAATGTGCCGCGTCAGTTGCGCTGCCGCCATTTCCGCACACAAGCAACTTATTTCCGGCGCGCAGACATCGCTCGATCAAATCGCCGGCTTCGACCATTCGAGCTTCGAGGCTCGAAAGTGACCGCAGTGTTTCCGTCGCGGCTGCAATGGCGTCGCGAAATTGAGGAAGGTGAGACATTGATTGCAGGCTTTATTTGGAACGGATTGGTGTTGATACAACTTTTCAGCGTTCGAAGCAAAATGAATGATGCCGGCTTGATAAGCATGGAATCAAAATGGCTGCTGGATTTTGGTCTTGTCAGACGTTTCTCGAATCGATAAAGGTTGGCCCAACGCTGCCCCCAAGTGAACAGACTCGCTCTCAAGCATTCGCCATTCTTCAGGCCAGAGGCTGCATCGCGTTTCCTTCTACCGTTGGTGCTCTGACTCTGCCAAATCACTCGGAGGCATTATGCTAAATACCATCGACACGGTGATCGCCTTCGCGGTGATCATGACTGTTCTCAGTCTGCTTATCACAATTGTCGTGCAAATGGTCTCCACGACGTTTTCGTTGCGGGGCAAGAATCTGGCAAATGCACTGGCGCTTACGTTTCAAACGATCGATCCGAAACTCGGCGAGTATGCGCATTCTTTGGCCGCGCAAATTTTAAGGGATCCGATTTTCAGCGATTCTCTCTGGCGACCTAAGGATCGCGTCCAAATCGTTCCCGATGCCAGAACGCAAGCGCTCCTTGATGCCGAGAGAAGGTTGAAGGAAGCCGAGGAACAGCTCGCAGCCGATCCGACGGATACCCACAAGCAGGCAGCGGTGAAAACGGCCCAGAGAAAAGTGGATACGGTAAAAGCTGGCGTCCGAATCCGGAAGGTCACACCGAACCGAATGAAACCGTGGGGATTTTTTTCTGGGTTGAAGGACGCAACCGGTCTTGGAAGCGCAATTCGTCCGGGCGAGATCTACCGCATCATTCACGAGTTCGCAGATCTGACTCCGACTGAAGCAGCGCTCCGCGATGTACCACCGGAATTGATCGAAAAATCCGTCGACCTGCTGGCTTGTCTCCAACAACCCGATCAACCCGCGCAAGAATCGGAAGATAAACTTAAGCTCATCAAACACGTCGCGGATATCTTTGCGACGGAGCAACAGAAGAAGGCGGTGCTCGATTCTTTAGCCAACTTTGGCGCAACGGTGGAGCGCGCGACGACGGAAGCGTACGATCGGTTTCAGCGCTGGTTCGGCAGCGCCCAGGACCGGGCCGAGCAATGGTTCCAAACTCATACCCGCGTCGTAACTGTCGTTTGCTCGATTTGTGCAGCGTTCCTTCTCCAGCTCGATACGGCTGATATTTATCGACAACTCCGCGCCAGTCCGGCACTGGCCCAGGGACTGGAGAAAGCTGCATCAAGTGTGATCCAACAAGGCAGCAAAATTCTCGACCCGAACAACGCCCCTGCGCACCAAGCTTATCTTCAGTGGGTAGAAAAACACCCGGACCAGGCTTTGAACGCTTTTCCCACCTCGCGCACGCCCGACGAGTATTGGCAGGCTTTGAACGCGCAGTTGACTGCGAACAATGTCGAATCGGAGCAAACGAAAGCGTTACTTGAAGAGTACGACAGCCTTTACAAAACCGCGGCGACAAAGTTTGAAGAGGCAAGCCGCGAACAAGCTGAACGCCTAGGAAAAACCGTAAGCGAAGCCGGATTCGACATTATGCCGGTGAATTTTCTAGGCCGCTGGGATCAACCGACAGAAAGTCAACTGCACGGATTGCCGCGGCTCCGACGACAGATGGGCCATACGTTCAGTCATCTGCTTGGCATTCTTGCTACGGCTGGGTTACTCGCGCTCGGCGCGCCGTTTTGGTTTAATCTGCTCAAGAACCTCACGAGTTTGCGTCCCGCCTTGGCGACTCTTATCGAAAAACGGCCCACCAGCGCACCCGCGTTGCCACAAGCTCCGGCTACTCCGCCTTCTCCCAGTTAAAGGATCGACATTCGCTTGGTTAGGCTGCCTCGCCGGGCAATCGAACAAACTTTCTCACGGAGCTATAGTTGCGGCCACGCTCGGCGACTTCGTAGCCGTCGCGTCCCCCGCCCGGATTGGTGTTGCCTTCGATCGCATAG
>QHPG01000235.1 GCA_003219005.1 Verrucomicrobiota bacterium | reverse complement strand
ATATTCGGCGCCGGTGCCATGCTGGGATGACCGACGATTCCATTTAACGTCGGTTGCATCGACCCGGTGGGAATTTTGAACGGTTGCAAGAAATACGAGCGAATGCCTACGGCCACAACGATCGCTACCAAAATCACCTCGCAATTCTCTCGCCAATGCGACTCCCAGGTCACTGGCGTAAGCCTGTGCAGCATCTTATCAAGCGAATCAGCGGTGCCGTGAATTCTCTCGCGATCTTTCTGGCGTAATGCGTCGCGGAGGCTTTTCATTCCAGCGACGATTTGTTCACGATCCGAGGCGCTGAGCTGGTCCTCCTTGTAGCGCAGATACTTCCGGGCATGCCGCAGGAGCAGCCGGCTATGTTTGATGTGACGGGATGTGAACATGAATTAAATGACGAAGCCGCGTAAACGTAGACTTCCTTCGCGTGCTACACGTGGCTTATACGCGGCGAAGCTCGAATGACGAAGCACGAATGACGAAGTTAACACACGCGGACTTCGGCATTCGTCATTCGAACATTCCTTCGTCATTGGGCATTCGTCATTCGTCATTGTGTTTTGAGCACCTCAATAAACGCTTCCTGAGGAATATTGATTTTCCCGATGCTTTTCATCCGCTTTTTTCCTTCCTTTTGTTTCTCCAGCAATTTGCGTTTACGCGTGATATCGCCGCCGTAGCATTTCGCGGTCACGTTTTTCCGTAACGCCGAAACACTCTCGCGCGCAATAATTTTTCCGCCAATAGCTGCCTGAATCGCCACTTGATAAAGCTGACGCGGGATCACTTCCTTCAGTTTCGCCGCCAGTTGGCGACCGCGCGCTTCGGCACGATCCTTGTGCACGATTGTCGAAAACGCATCGACCGGCTCGCCATTAACGAGCAGGTCCAGCTTCACCAATTTCGCGGGCCGATAGCCGGCATGTTCGTAATCCATCGAACCGTAGCCGCGGGTAATGCTTTTAATCTTGTCATTGAAATCGACGAGAATCTCGTTGAGCGGCAACTCGCAATGCAACATCACCCGGCGCGTATCAAGCGACTCGGTGCGCTCCATCTGGCCGCGCTTCTCCAGAATCAATTTCAGGATGTCGCCGATGTTTTCATTCGGGCAAAGCACGTACGCCTTTACAATCGGCTCCCGAATCTCCTGGATCATGCTCGGGTTAGGCAAATGAGCGGGGTTATCGATCAACAGTTTCTCTCCGCGTGTAGTCAGCACCTCATACACCACGCTTGGACTCGTGGCGATGATGTCCATGTTGTATTCGCGCCGGAGCCGTTCCTGGATGATCTCCATGTGAAGTAAACCGAGGAATCCGCAACGAAATCCGAAGCCGAGCGCGACGGAGCTCTCCGGTTGATAAATAAAAGCGGCGTCGTTCAGGCGCAGCTTCCCGATCGCGGTCTTCAAATGTTCGAAATCACCGGTGTTAATCGGGTAGATCCCGCTGAACACCATCGGATGAATTTCCTGAAATCCAATAAGCGGCTCGCGCGCGGGATGCCGTTGATCGGTTATGGTATCGCCGATCTTGATATCCGCGGTTGATTTGATGTTTGCAATGAAATAACCGACGTCGCCGGGATTGAGCTGTTCCTGCACAAGCATCTTCGGCGTGAACACGCCCACCTCCTTGATCTCGTAGCGCGCGTTGTTGCTCATCAACATGATTGGGTGATTCGCTTCCATCGTTCCGGAAACCACGCGCACATAGCTGACCACACCGCGATAAACATCAAACATAGAATCGAAAACCAGCGCGCGCAGCGTTTCGTCTGCCGGCGATTGCGGCGGCGGAATGCGCTTCACGATGGCCTCGAGGGTTTCCTCGATACCAACCCCCATCTTCGCGCTCGCCTCAATGGCTTCCTCCGCAGGGATGGCAAGGATTTCTTCCAACTGCCGCTTCACTGAGGCCACGTCGGCGTTCGGCAGGTCGATCTTGTTGATGATCGGAACAATCGTGAGCCCCTGCTTGTGCGCGAGATGAACGTTTGCCACGGTTTGCGCTTCTACGCCCTGTGCCGCATCCACCACCAACAACGCGCCCTCGCATGCGGCTAGGCTGCGCGACACTTCATAAGCGAAATCGACATGGCCCGGCGTATCGAGCAGGTTCAGTCGATAGCTTTGGCCAGATTTGCTGGTGTAACGCATCGCCACCGGATGCGCTTTGATCGTGATCCCGCGCTCCCGCTCCAAGTCCATGGAATCAAGAAGCTGATCCTGCCTTTCGCGCTCATGGATCGTACCCGTGCGCTCAAGCAACCGGTCTGACAACGTCGTTTTGCCGTGATCGATATGCGCGATGATGCAGAAGTTGCGCGTGAACTCAATCGCCATGAGAGCGCCACTATGCGAGTGCGCCGCTATCGGGTCAATCGGGGAAGAGACACTCGTCAAGGAAGCACGCGACTAAGTCTACACGCGAGGCTGCCTTAGCGATTTTGCTATCGAAACTGATCTAAACGCTAACGGTCGCTGATCCACCTTCGTTCCGCAGTCGCGGGACTACGGCGCGACAAGAGCAGTGGCGTTTTCCCACTCGGCGGTCAGACGGGCAAGATCGTCGGCGAGAGAGGAGAGGTCGCGGTTGATCGCGGTGGCGCGGCCGCCCGGTTCGTACGCCGTCGGATCTTCCAGAGCGGCAGCCAGTTCTTTTTGCTGCCCTTCCAATGCGGCGATTTTCATCTCGAGTTCGTGCAGCCGCTTTTCTTTTTCGCGCCTTGCTTTGGCAACCGCATTGCGCGTTTCAGCTTCCAAACGCTTCTGGGCTTTCTGCTCGCGTAATCCGGGGACAGGACGGTCCGGCGCAGCGGTTACTCGGTCTTCGTCGTTGCCATTCGATCCTGCGGTTAGCGCGGTCCTCGCTGACGTGGCTTTTGATTTGTCCAG
>QHPG01000151.1 GCA_003219005.1 Verrucomicrobiota bacterium | reverse complement strand
CGCCAAAAGCGGTGCCCTCATCGGCGGCAACAAAGAAAGCCGGCCGCCAGGATGATTCGCTAAATCCCAAACCGGCTGCCGATCTTGCCTTGCGCCCGGGCGGTGCGCACAAAGCGGATGCGCTCGCGAATTTTGTGGAAGGAATGGCGCTTGAAGAAAATGGTGAGATGGATCGCGCGCTGGATGCTTATCGCAAGGTGCTGAATGTTGATCCCGGCCAAGCGCAACTCGCCGCGCGTGTGGCCGGTTTGCTCATACAGCAGGACGATTTTCCACAGGCAATTGACGTGCTCAAAGACGCGATCAAGGCAAACCCGAATAATGCCGAGCCTTATCAGCAACTTGCTTTCATTTATCTCAAGTATCTCAAGAAGACGGATCAGGCCATCGATTATGCCAATCGCGCGGTCGCACTGAATCCGGGAGACGCAGAAGGTTACCAGCGCCTGGTGGAAATCGAAGTTGCAGCCGGCCAGGAAAAAAAAGCGCTCGAAGTTCTGGACCGCGCCGCAAAAATTCACAGTAACGATCCTGCTTTCTGGATGCGGCTCGGAAAACTTTACATGGCGATTCTGTTCAAGTCTGACTCACAGCCGAAACCGGACGAATTGAAAAGGACCAACGAGATTTTCAAAAAAGCGGCCGAACACGCCAGAGACGATCCCGCGGTCCTAAAGGAAATAGCAGATTATTACGCGGCATCCCAGCAACTGAAGGAAGCGATCCCGCTTTATCTGCATGTGCTCGAACTTCAACCGGACGACGCAAATGCGCGAGAGAAACTGGCGACTGGTTTTATTCTGACGAACCAGCGTGGCAAGGCGGTCGAGATGCTTGAGCAAATCATCAAGGAGCATCCTGAAAAATATCAATCCTACGATTTACTGGCACAGGTGCTCGAGGATGAAGCGCGCTCACTGCAGCGCGCAAACCGCCTCGAGGAAGCCAAAGCGAAGTTTGCAAAAGTGGCCGCGAATTATGAGCAAAGCCTGTTGATTAATCCAAGTCATCCCAGCACCTATTTGCATCTGGCGGAGCTGCTTCTCGGACCTTTGAGAGACGCAGATCGCGCGGTAAAACTGTTGACGGACGCCCGGCGCCGATTCCCCGGCGCGCCGGAGATTGTTTACTATCTGGCGATCGCGCAGCGTGAGGCGAAGCAGAGCCAGCAGGCCGTGGCGACTTTCGAAGAGGCGCTGCACGAAGCGCAACTCGATGAGGACGACGATGTGATAAACGCCAAGTTCTACTTCAACTACGGAGCGGCGGCCGAGCAAGCTGGTCTCTACGAAAAAGCGGCTAATTTGCTTCGAAAGTCAATTGCGCTCGACCCAGCGAATTCGGCAGAGGCCTATAACTACATTGGCTACATGTGGGCGGATCACAATATGAATCTGGATGAAGCTGAAGCCATGATTAAGCGCGCCCTCGAGAGTGAACCGAACAACGCTTCCTATCTGGACAGCCTTGGTTGGGTGGAATTTCGCAAGGGCAAATTCGATCAAGCTTTGAACGACCTGCTTCACGCCGCAAAGTCAGTGGAGCGCGACGATCCGGTCGTGTTTGAACATATTGGCGACACTTATCTAAAATTGAACCGCGTGCCGGAAGCACTGGACGCCTGGCAAAAAGCGCTGGCGCTCGATCCAAAAAACAAGACCCTCGCGGACAAGATCGAGGGTACTAAAAAAACAATTGGCAAAGATTTGCCCGAAAAAACGAATCCGACCTAGTGACCATTCGAGGTCGGGCGTAGAAAACGTAAGATGACGGAATATCCCACGCCGTGGCAGCGTAAGATGATGTGGGCGGCACTGACTGCCTGCTTTGTGCTTCTTCTCGTCGTTGTGCTCGGCGCAGTGATTTGGGCAGCAGCAAATGTCATCAGTTTCCTTCAGCCAATCCTGATCCCGGTTGCCATCGCCGCTATTCTCACTTATCTACTCGACCCGCTGGTGACGAAAATGTCTCGCGGGACGCTCAGTCGCACCAAAGCGGTGGCACTTGTTTTCGCGATTGGCTTCTTCGCTTTGGGAGGATTGGGCGCCTGGCTTGTCCCCACCATCTCGATCCAGAGCGCGAATTTTGCCAGGCAAGTTCCTGCTTACACCGACCGCGCGCGGGACTACATGGTCGATCTTATCTATCGATTCGACCACACATTCGGGTTACTAGGCGAAGCGCACGGGAAATCGGCATCGACAAGCTTAACGAACTGGCTCATTGGCCCCGCGGCATCTCCTTCTCCTCGGGCACAACCGATAGCGACTCCGACCGCGTCGCCAGCAGCCACTGCGTCTGCGACCGAAATGATTGCCCCAAGCTCACCAAAGTTGACCACTGCTGAACGCCAGCGAATTCAAGCTTATGTAGAAAAGCAAATCCCGAAGTTGGAACAAGCGCTCCCGATTGTGTTGGAAAAGCTCTGGGACGTTCTGAAGAAGAGCATCGGCGGATTTCTTGGCATCACAGGTTTTCTGCTCAGTCTCATTCTGGTGCCGATCTATTTGTTTTTCCTGCTGAACGAAAAGCCGCGCATCCAACAGCGGTGGAAAGAATACCTGCCCCTGCGCGCGTCGCCGTTCAGAGATGAAGTCGCGGAGGCGTTGTCGGAAATCAATCGTTACGTCACTGCGTACTTTCGGGGTCAGCTACTCGTGTGTCTGGTGGATGGCATACTCATCGGCGTTGCGCTCACAATTTTCGGTTTGAATTTTGCGCCAGTGATCGGCGCCATGGTGGTCGTCCTGACGATGATTCCGTATATTGGTATCATCATCTGCTGGATACCAGCTGTGCTGATCGCCGCATTTCAATGGGGCGACTGGACGCATCCCATTATTGTGACGCTCATTTTCATCGTCATACAAAATCTCGAAGGCATATTTTACGCTCCGCGAATCGTCGGGAATTACGTCGG
Organism: Verrucomicrobiota bacterium; assembly: GCA_003219005.1. Taxonomy (GTDB): domain Bacteria; phylum Verrucomicrobiota; class Verrucomicrobiia; order Chthoniobacterales; family UBA10450; genus Udaeobacter. Next base: position 17,477 of record QHPG01000151.1, on the reverse strand, counting down.
TTTGCATCCAATGACGGTGATCGTGTCGATCTTTGCCTGGGGTCTAATCATTGGCGGGATAATCGGCCCGCTCCTTGCCGTGCCGCTTACCGCTACACTGAAGGTTCTCCTAGCGCGCTACGTTTGGGGGCGACGTTTAAGAGAACAGACCATCGAACAAACCGACGCGGCTCTTGCAGTTCAAGAACCCGAGATAGCAACGCATCCTTAGCGCAGAAAACATCGTGCGCGGGAGGACAAGCGGAACCAATGGGCGCGAAAACAGGACACGAAATGGCGGAACGAATCAAAGACGCCCGGCACGGAAGAGATCGCCAGTCATTGCGCGGTCAAGAATCTTTCTCCCAACGGCGGCTCTGGCCTGCTCGCCTCGCTGTTATGGTTACCGGGTTGGTAATCGCTTTTTTGCTGGGCGCAGTTTTCGTCAGTTACGGGTCAAAATTATATGAAGACTGGCGGCAAAACCGCTTGTTGCACCGGGCCGCTGCATTGCTGCAGGATGGAAAACTCAGCGAAGCATCGCAGACGGCGCAAGAGCTCCTAGAGCGACATCCAAATTCTCTACCAGCTCTCTATCTTTTGGCGGAGGCAGCGGAGAAACAAAATCTCGAAGAGGCAGTCTGGCGGCGCGAACAAATAGCGCGACTGCTCCCGAAAGACGCGGACAGTCAGCTCAATCTCGCCTCAGCGGCCTTGCGCTTTGGAAAGCTCGACCTGGCGCGAGAAGCGCTCGATCGGGTCGCTCCGAACGATCGGGACAGAGCAGCTTTTCACGTCGTTGCCGGTTGGCTGGCTCGCGCGGAAGGAAATCTTGCCGAGCAAGAGGAACAGTTCGCGGCCGCGGTAAGGAGAGAGCCCAACAATGATCTTTATCAGTTCAACCTCGCAGCATTGCGAATTCACTCAAGCGACGCCGGAAAAAGCGCGAAAGCACGCGATGCTCTGCAGCGACTCAGCAAGCTGGCCCCTTACCGAACAGGCGCGCTGCGGGCGTTGCTTAACGATGCCGTGGAACGCAATGATCTCGGCGCGGCGGATAACTTTGCGCAACAACTCCAGATGTCGCCGGAGGTCACATTCGGCGATTATCTCCTCTGCCTGAACTTTTATCGGAAGCTTGATGAGAAAAAGTTCCGGCTGCTGCTGGAAAAAGTGAAACCGTTTGCTGCGCGCAATTCGTCCGATCTCGTATCGCTCTTGGACTGGATGAATCAAAACGGACTCGCGGGAGATGTTGTTAAGTGGATCGACAAGCTTCCGGCAGCACAGTTAAGCTCGGCACCGATGTCCATCGCAGTCGCGGACGCATATGCGACAGTAAAAAATTGGTCGCGTTTGAAACGCTGGACGCGCACCGGAGATTGGGGTGACTCCGAATACCTGCGTCTCGCATATCAGGCAATTGCCGCCCGGCAATCACAGTCTCGCAGCGGTGGAGCTGCTAATGCGGAAGTCGAAACGCTGTGGCGCTCTGCGGAAAAATTAACAAATGAACAGCCGGAACATGAATTGGCGCTCGCACGCGTGGCCTCGAAATGGGAACTCGAGAACGAATCCGAGGAACTCTGGCAACGCGTCGCGGAAAACCCTCCGATGCGGCGTGAGGCGCTTGAGGCGCTTCGCCGGCTTTACCGAGCGAAGAATGAAACAGGGAAGCTTTACGAGGTTCTTCAGCGCCTTCATGAGAGTTCTCCCAACGAGGCGCCGATCACGGCGGATCTCGCCCGGCTCGGCCTTGAGCTTGACCAAAACATAGAACGCTCGCATCAACTGGCCAGGGAGGCGTACGATCGTGCGCGCCAGGAGGTTAATTGCGCTGTCACCTACGCGTTTTCCCTCTTTCGCCTCGGCAGAAACCCCGAGGGCCTGGCCATTATACAAGATTTGCCGCCCGATCAGTTGCACGATCAGCATGCAGCCGTTTACGCCGCGCTGTTGCTGGCTGAGGCGAGCCAACTCGATGGCGCGCAGGAGTACATCGAGGCAGCCGAGAATGGAAAGATTTACCCGGAAGAGAAGACGTTGCTCGATGAAGCGAAAACCAAACTCGCCGCCGCTTCTCCAACTCCGTCGCCAGCGATTTCATCGAGTCCGGTGGAATTGAGCCCGACTCCGACGGCTTCACAGCGTTGAAGCGGTTGACGCAGGCAATCCTGCCTGCGAGTCTTAAATGGCAGACAGGATTGTCTTGCCTCACGTCGCGCTCACCCTACACACCGCGCGCTTGTCGTGCTTGCTGCGCTTTTGCGATCGCCTTTGTCCAATGGGCAATATCTTCGGAATCCATATGCACACGTCTTTCTAGTCGGGCGTCACGAAATCTCCACATGTGTACGTCCACCAGATATTGCTTGCGTGAGAGAAGCGTTCCCCGGCAGAGGCGCTCCTGCCCGCCAGCAGGTGACTCCCTTCGCAAACGCGCGATTAAATCCTCCATCACGCTGTTGGGAATTCGACCCTGCTCAGTCGGATAAATGTAGCCGAACAACACAAGATGGCTGAGCAGCACACGCCAATCGGGACCGAAACGGCGAACCAGATGCGGCCAATCAAGGTCCATTGCGCAGCGTCGAAGAATATGCGCAATGTCGGCGCCGTCGAACCGCTCGCGTTCCATGATAAAGGCCTTCATCCAAATCATCTCCTCGGGGGCGGAGAGCTTCATATGCAATCCCAGCAGCTCATCATCCCGCGCGCGCTCGAACCATGAGTCATCAACTTCACACAGGCCGTTGCCGGCGCGGAAAATTAGATCAATGTAGTCTCGGCCGCGGCCGGCTTTGGCGAGCCAATGCGGAAATGTCATTTCTGTTTTGTAGCCGGCGCGGGCAAGCGCATCCATGGCCGCATCGACATCACGTGGTCGAACGTAGAGATCGAAGTCTTTCGATCGGCGCGAAACGCCTGAATATACCTCCACCACATACGCGCCGCCGAGTAAGAACGGAACATTTGCATCTTGTAACGCCGCCATGGATCTACGGTGAAAATCATTAGGGCTATTTCTCGCCTTTGCGGCTGCGGCAGGCTTTCCAGTCATCACTCATCATAACGTAGTCGATGCGGCCCACGCGTGCATGGGCGTGATGCAGACAATCCTTTTTGCAGTCGGCCCGGTGGGAAGCGTCCATCGGGAGCAGCGATTCCGTTGTTTAAGACAAATGGCTAAGGAAGCGTTACGGATCGCTGCGACTGCGGATGTCCATTACGCCAAGCATTCGCGCGGGATGTTCCATGACGCGTTCGCGGAGATCTCAAGCAGTGCGGATATGCTGCTCCTCTGTGGAGATCTCACAGATTACGGACTCCCAGAAGAAGCCCAGGAACTCGTCGCAGATATTCGCGCTGCTGTGAGAATCCCGACCATTGCAGTTCTCGGCAACCACGACTTCGAATCGGGCCAGCCGGAGCTGATCGCCAAAGTTCTCGATGACGCAGGCGTGAATGTGCTTAACGGAGAAGCCATCGAAATTGCAGGCGTTGGCTTCGCTGGAATTGCTGGATTCGGTGGCGGTTTCGGCCGGCGAATGCTAAACGCCTGGGGCGAACCGCTCATCAAACAATTCGTCCAGGAGTCGATCAGTCACGCGGTTCGCCTGGAGCAGGCGTTGGCCAAACTACAATCTGAAAAGCGCATCGCAGTGCTGCATTACTCTCCGATCCGCGCCACGCTACAGGGTGAGGATCCGGAGATTTATGCATTTCTCGGATCCAGCCGATTGGAAGAGCCGATCAATCGATTCAAAGTGACCGCTGTTTTTCACGGTCACGCTCACAACGGCATTCTCGATGGGAAAACTTCCACGGGAATTCCCGTTTATAATGTATCGGCGCCTGCGCTTACCAAAACCGGGAAGCCCTACCGCATCGTCGAACTATAACGGCGGTACGGAAAGAGACTGCAACGGGCGCAGATGTTGGGTAGCGCACGCCTCTGGCGTGCTGGTTTCGGCGTCGCGCCGAAACAATCTTTTCTTCGGCCTTTGTTGCTCTTTGGCAGTTACGAACTCACAGGAAAAGTTCGCGATCGCGAGGACGCGCTCGCCAGCAGGCGAGAAGCGCGCGCTACCCAGAGAGTTGCTTCGTCGCTACCAGGCGCCACGCTTCTACGTCGGTGGCGCTTTGAGTTGGCGAGACGCAACGGACCGCCTTGAGTAAGTCAAAAACAACTTCCGAAAAAGGCACCTTGATCGAACCCGCCAGTTCGCACCGCACTGCGTCTGGTATTTTCTTGTAGAGCAGACTCAAGTGCGGGTTGAGCTCGTAGCGGGACGAATCCTGCGCAGCATCGCGAATGATTTCATTAAGTTGCCGCAGCTCTGTATTCAGTGCGAATTGCTCAAAGAGTGTTTTGATGAACTCACTGGAGTGACCGATCTCAAGCGCTTTGAGATTGATTGATTTGCAAACGCGTGCGGCTTCTGCGAGTGCGCTTTCAGCCGCATCTGCGTGATCCGATCCGACATGAACCGTTACATGCGGGTCAAAGCTCGGCGCGTCGTATCGGCGCGCCAGGTCGTTAATCATTCTCTGAAAAAAGCTGCGCGACGGCTCGACTGGAATTAGCCAATAAGCAATGACCGTTCCTCGGGACACAAACGCGCTAACTCCATTTTTGCAGTTCAACGATGTTGCCTTCGGGATCGCGCGCATAGACCACGCGAAGAAGACCGACGCCATCTACTTCTGTTGAAGCAATCTTTCCGACGGCGCCACCGCCAGCCGCGATCACCGCCTGCAACGCTTCATCCACATCGCCAACTGAAAATGCTATGTGAGCGAGCCCGCACTGGTTTGCGATTGGCATGCCGCGTTCAACAACTTTGTCGTAGCTGAAAATCTCGAGCGTCGGGCCATCCTTATCATAGCCGGGCAGACGCAAATGAACGCCGGTAAGATGCGCGTTTGGGACGGCGTTCACGCCGTCGAGCCAGGCGCCCGACAAATCGCGCTCCGGGCCTTTTGGTTCGCATCCGAATACGTCGATGTAAAAACGAACCAGCCTTTTCCAATCTTTGGCAATCAGATTAGTATGAACGTACTTGGCTCGGATTGGCATTGTGTCCTCCTCTGGTAAGGTTCTTCATCAGATACTAACGCCTAATCTTGTTTATGCCGACGAATGTTCTGGGAACAGAATTGAGATGTTGTTGTCGCAATCCGATAACTGGATTCTACCGCGACGGTTTTTGTCGAACAGGTCCGGAAGATGTAGGCCAGCACACCGTTTGCGTTCAAGTCACACAGGAGTTTCTGGATTTTTCCGTGCTCGATGGGAACGACTTGGTCACGCCGCATCCGGAATGGGGTTTCCCGGGGCTGAAACCGGGCGACAAATGGTGCGTTTGCGTCACGCGCTGGAAAGACGCACTCGATCATGACCGCGCCGCCCCTGTCGATCTTGAAGCTACCCACGCCTCCGCGCTCGAATTCGTCACGTTGGAAGAACTAAAGGCGCACGCGTTGAAATAGGTTCAGCGCATACACGGTTGAATCCCAGTGAGTTTACCGCCACGCTATCGCCAAATTGAAGCTTCCATTTAGTGCTTTTCTCGCGCTGCGGTATTTGAAACCGAAGCGGACTTTTCTGTCGATCATCACGCTAATCTCAGTTCTTGGGGTGATGTTGGGCGTGACGGTGTTGATCCTTGTGATCTCGGTGATGACTGGCTTCGACCGGGAGCTGCGGCAGAAAGTGATCGATTTCGATGCGCATATTCTCGTCAGCTCCGAAGACGTTTTGCGAGATTGGCGAGCGCTCAAGACAAAGATCGACAATACGCCGGGCGTCGTTGCAACCGCCCCGTACATTCAAGGACCAGTGATCGTGGAGTTTCAAAACCAGCGGCTCGCACCGCTGATTCGCGGTATCGATCCCGCGCAGGAAGAAAAAGTGATTCCGCTGCGAAAATTCATCAAATACGGCAAGCTCGATTTGGAGGGGGAATCGGCCGTCCTGGGGATTGAGCTCGCGCGAAAACTACAGGCACGCGTCGGTGACAAGATCACGGTCTATTCGCCCGGCAATCTTGGCCAGATTCTCGACAGCATTAAGAAATTGGAGAACGCCAAGGGCGAAGAAGAGAAAAACGCGATCGACGAGTTGCGTGACGTGATTCTCCCAAAAGAACTGACTGTCACCGGCATTTTTGAGACTGGTCATTACCTGCACGATTCCGAGTTTCTCCTGGTTCCAATTTATGTGGGGCAGGAGCTATACGGCTTGGGTGACGCGTTGCACGGCATCACCGTCAAGACCGACGACCCCTACGGCGCCGAACGGATCAAACAGGCCATTCAACAATTTTATCGTGGTCGTCGCGGCCTTCGGGATCATGAGCACGTTGATCACCGTGACCGTGCAAAAGCGACGTGAAATCGGAATCATGAAGGCACTCGGAGCGAACATCGCACAAATCATCTGGGTTTTTCTTGGCCAGGGGACAATCGTCGGGCTCTTTGGAACCATTACAGGTCTGGGTCTCGGAATGACGCTAATCCGTTACCGCAACGAATTCAGTCACTGGCTCGCCTCGACATTGCACATCGAGATCTTCCCGCGCGAAGTGTATCAGTTTTCGTCCATTCCGGCGGAGGTCATCCCCCGAGACGTCGCCATCATTTGCATCAGCGCGTTTTTCATTTGTTCGTTTGCCGCACTGATCCCTGCCTATTTCGCGGCGCGCCTCGATCCGGTGAAAGCGCTGCGCTACGAGTGATTTTGCCTCCTGCTTCTGCTCGTAATCGATTTCAAGAAACGATCTAGCGCGCCGCACGCGTAATCGTATCCTTGCGCCCATTCGCTCTGGCGCGGACCAGCGACGTTGAGGATCTCGATCTTGTTCTTGCGGATGAAATCGGAAATCAATTTCGCGGCGTCCTCCGCGGAAACCTTTGATGCGTCAATCAACTTGTGTAGCCGTCGTTGCTCGATGCAGAAGTGGGCTGTTTGCTCAGTGCCGCCGCCAAATTCCCCTGGGTAAATGATGACTGTTCCATCTGAATCTTTGACATTCCGAAACGTCCGCTCAGCGAACCCGCCAACTTCCAACTCCTGAAGTGGATATCGATCCGGGATCCTCCCGAATTCGTCGAGGCGTCCAGCGGGACAGCAACCGCCGCATTCGATTCCGTGTTTCAGCGCGACATCGAGCGCCGCGCGATCAACGCCCGTTTGTCCACCCGAAATTATTTTCACCTGCCTTGCGACGCATTTAGTCTCCGGTCGGAATGATGTCCGCGCGCTCGACCATCAAGATTACGGTTCGTTCAGGCGCGCGGGGACGATGACGCACGTCTTTGGGCACGACGAAGCCTTGACGCGGCAAAAGCTCAACCGTGCGATCCTCAAGATCGATCAGAAAACGTCCATCGATGACGAAAAAGAATTCATCAATCTCTTTGTGTTCGTGCCAGTGATATTCGCCCTGCACTACTGCCATTCTCACAACCGAATCGTTCACTTTGCAAAGCGTTTGATTGTACCATTTGTCCGTGCATGCATCAGCCAGCTTCTGCACATCGATCACTTCAAGCGGTCCGTGCAGAATGTTGAGGTACGTTTTGTACGGAAAATTTTGCGGAGATTTATCGGATTTCATGATTCGAAAACTTATTCTTCCCCGTCAAAATAATCCGTTTCCGGACCTTTTATGACGACGCGATCCTTCGCTGAAGATTTGTTTACTTTCCACTTGCCGCTGTCGGGATAGTACGACGATTCGCCGATAGGGTTGTCTGCGATCACGTAGTAAACGAGGTCTTCCTCGCCGGAGTTAATCAGTTGATGCGCTTCGTCAGGCCTGAAGATGAACGCATCGCCAGCGACAACTTCGGTGGTTCCATCTTTATGGCGAACATTCCCCTCGCCCGAAATAATCAAGTAAAGCTCCGATTGCGCCGAGTGTGCATGGTAAGGAAAATTTCGTTTTCCAGGAGGCACCCGATTCCATTCCAGATCAAACGGCTGACGCTTAGGCAAGTCGAGCGAAGCGGGCTCGCGCCCCAGTGCTTCAGAAATTCCTTTGAAGGAGACGGCATACTTCCCGCCAGGCGATTGCCAAGCCTCTTCCTTAATGTCGTTGATGTTTACCTTGCGCATTTCATTCTCTTGTCATTCCGACCGAAGTGTCCCGCCGTTGCGGGATTGATGGATTCTTCGAAATGTCGAGAGATGTCTCGACTTCGCTCGACGTGACATCGGTCATTCTTCCCCATCGTAGTAATCAGTCTCCATTCCCTTCACGATCAGTTCCTCCACTGAATCCGTTGTTACCGCCCATTTACCACTGTCGGGATAATAACAGGAATCACCGGTTGCCCCGCCGCTCCGCGGATTATCAGCGATCACGTAGTAAACAAAATCTTCGTCGCCAGCATTGGTAAGCTGATGCGCCTCACCCGGCTGAAAGAAAAATGCGTCGCCTGGGCCGACTTCGGTGATCCCATCTTTGTCGCGCACGCTGCCCCTACCCGAAACGACGAGATAGAGCTCCGATTCCGCCGCGTGCGCATGATACGGACAAAGCGATTTGCCTTTCGGAATTCGCACGAGCGCGAGATCAAACGGGTGCCGCTTCGATAAATCGAGCGACTTCGGCTCGCGCCCGAGCGCAATCGAAATATTCTTCGATGCGCGTCCAAATTTTCCCTTCGGCGATTTCCGCCCCTGCTCCAGGATATCTTTCAGATTTGCTTTTCTCATGTAACACAGGTTCCAATTTGTTCGCCTCAATTTAGCGAGAAGAAACTCGCCTGCGCGCTGCGATCGAAAAGACGGCGATCCCAGCCCAGATGAGGTTCACAAAAGTGGACGGATAAGATCCATAAAAGATGGTGTTCGCAGCCAACAGAATGCTGCCGCTGATGTTGAGAAGTTGGTACGTAGCCGAGTCGCCTTCCAATTTCTTATGGGAAATCATCGCGTACGCGATAAGGAGCGCTGCTGCTCCCACCCATCCGATCGCATCAAACCATATGTAGTTGTTCATTCTCTATAATTCTTGTCCGCAACGATTACATCATAACTGCCACTTTTTCGGCAGCTGTTGTTTCATTTCTTCAACCGGCTCGAAGAGGTCGCCGCGTTTTTCGACTCGGGCGATGACCTGGCCGGAGCGGAATCTCAGGAGACCAGCGTTTTTCTTTTTCAGGCAGTTTTCGACCTCGTTCCAAGTGACTGGAGTGGAAACAGTCGGTTCTTCTCTCGCACGGAGTGAATAAACGCAGATGGTGGTTTTGTGTTCGTCGTTCTGGCTCCAATCGACGAATACTTTGCCTTTGCGCACTGCCTTGGACATGTTCGAGGTGACAAGATCGGCATGTTCGTGCTCCAGATACTGGGCAAGTGCGAGCGACAAGTTCTTGGTCTGATCGTAAGTGACTGCTGTATTCAGCGGCACGTAAACTTGAAGGCCTTTCGAGCCGCTCGTTTTCGCGAACGATCTCAGTTTTATCTGATCTAACAAATCGCGAAGCCAAAGGCCGACTTGGCAGCACTGCACAATGGTGGCAGGCGCGCCGGGATCGAGATCGAACACCATGATGGTCGGTCGTTCGATGTTGTTTTTGCGCGAGAGGGAAGTGTGCAGCTCGAGGTCGGCCAGGTTTGCGGCCCAAACAAGCGTGGGTAGATCGTTGGCAAGGCAATAGTGCATGGTCCGCTGATTGCCTTCGCTCCATACTTTTGCCGTCTGCACCCATTTGGGTCGATGCGACGGACAATTCTTTTCGTAAAAAAACTCGCCATCAACGCCATCGGGATAGCGTTTCATAGTGAGCGGCCGATCCTTCAAATGCGGCGACAGGACTGGGGCGATCCGAATGTAGTAGTCGATCACCTGCCCTTTGGTAAATCCAACCTTCGGATAAAGAACCTTGTCCAGGTTCGATACCTGAATCTTGCGGTCCTCGACGATCAGCTCTGCTTTGTTGGGCATACGCAAAGCAAACGTCCAACGTCCAACGCCCAACGTCCAACATCGAATTCAGGAAGCAATCAGGCAAAGAAACGCTCGGGCGAAAGCATGGGCTTGGGTTTGCAGATGCGCGCGACGCAATGCGCCCAACTTTCGTGGCCGCTGAGGATTTCAATCTCCACCCGCAGAAAATAAATCGGCACCTTCAATTCCGCTTCGGGCAAATGCGGCATCCGCACTGAATCTTTCTCGGTGGTCACAATCATCGCCAGGTCGCGCCGGATGCAACGCTTGATGAAGCTGATCAGTTCCGCCTCGGTGTAATAGTGATGATCGATGTAGCGCTTCGCGAGATCGACGTGCGCCCCGAGTTTTTGCAAAGCGTCCTCGAAGCTTGCGGGCGCCGCAATCGCGCAGAGCGAGCCGACAAATGTGTTCCGCAAAGCATCGAGCGGCAATCGTTCGCCCGTAAAAACATTTTGGAGATGAAGCGGTTTATGCGCGCATTCGATGACTTCCGCGGTGCGATTGTAACGCCGGATGCGTCTCATCAGATCGAAGTTGGGCTCGCCGGTGTTCTTTGTAATAAAGATGTAGCTGGCGCGGCGAAGATTGCGCGGCGTTTCGCGCAACGTGCCCCGAGGAAGCAAGAATTCGTTTCCGAAAGGCGCCTGTCGATCTACGAGCACCATGTCCAGCCGGTGTTTGAGATGGAGATACTGAAATCCATCATCGAGCAACAAAGTGTCGACCCGCCATTTGTCGATGGCGAATCGGCCGCTTTTGACTCGGTTTTTGTCCACCAGCACGATTACGTCCTTCAAGTTGTGCGCGAGCATGTAGGGCTCGTCACCGGCAATCAGCGAGTCGAGCAACAATGATTTGCCATCGGAGACAACCCGGGGAGGATCGGAGTCGCTGCGAAGCCAGCTCAGCCAAGTTCGCTTGCGCGGTACGCTTTTGTAACCGCGGCTCAGGATAGCAATGCGCCGTCCCCCCGCCTGCAATGCGCGGGCAAACTTCTCAACAATCGGCGTCTTGCCCGTGCCGCCCACAGTAAGGTTGCCGATACTGATGACCAGACAGCCCAGCGTGCGTTCGCGGAAGACTCTTTTCCGATAGAGATAAAGCCGTAGCTGGACCACGCGGTCGTAAACGAATGAAAGCGCGTAAAGAATCCCGCGCAGCACCGACGCTCGAACACCATGACGGCGCTCCAGAACAACGTCGATGCCAAACTCCTCTAATTTTTCAAGCCGGCGGCCCATGAAGAATAGCGATTGGTGAAAAGTGATTAGTGACTAGTGAGAACCCTCGCGCCGCGATTGTCAGCACGCGTGATAATTACACGCGAGGACATCGATCCTGCGGCGCGTTTCATCGCCGCGCCGATTCGATTCCGATCTTGCAACGTAATCGCACAAAGTGTCGATCCGCTGCCGCTGAGGAAGGCGCCGAGCGCGCCAGCTTTCTCAGCGGCCGCGACCACCCCTGGAAGAAAGGGAACCAGTCTTACACGAAACGGCTGGTGAAGATGGTCGGCAAAAACGCCGCGCAGCTTTTTGTAATCTTGTGATGCGAAAGCCGCCGTGAGTGCGCATGCATTTCCACAATTCTCTACTGCCGCGGAATGTGAAATCTTTGAAGGCAGAACATTTCGCGCTCTAAAAGTTTGAATCTCAAGGACAGGAACCAAGAGAATGAAATGTAATCGTGGCGAGACGGCGAAGCGCTGAATGGTAGGGCGTGCGTTCCGCTTGCCCTGCGCAACCGAGACGGTCGCGCTACTTTGCACTACAGTGAACCCGCCGAAAGTTGCGGGCGCGGCGTTATCAGAGTGTCCTTCCAATTCGGCGCATAATTGGAAGATCTTCAATTGATCGAGCGGGTTGCCGCTGAGCCGGTTGAGCGCCAGCAAGATGCCGAGGCGAATAGTTGCGCTACTCCCCAAGCCACGCGACCGCGGAATCTGTTCCACAATTGAACAGGAAAACGAAAAACCGCGACGGCGCGCCTCTTTGAAAAATCGATCCGCTGCCTCACAGACAATAGGCGGATGAAAATACTGACGCGACGCACTGCGGGCCACCCTGACAGTATTGTAGATGCGCAGTGCGACACCGAGACAATCAAATCCAGGGCCGAGATTGGAAGTGCTCGCCGGAACGCGAACGGTAATTTGATCCATAGGTGAGCTCCGCCGCATCGCGGTGCGCGCGACGATGCTTTAAGATGCGGCAGTGTAGCAACCCGGGCTCAGGCGGCAACCGATCCGTCACGCGATACCGATTCGAAGTATGCATGGGAAGCGGCAGAAAGAAATGAACTTCGGGTGGATTGATCCAGTGTTGCTTCGGGATTTTCAGGCAGAAGGAACGGACGCCCACCGTCTCTGCACCATGGAAGATGGCTGGGTGGAACGTTTCGGGCGCGACATCCTCATCTCGTTCAAAAGAGTGCTGACCCGCGAGCGACTTCTCATAGAACTGCAACCATGGGCCGGCTCTGTGGGGTTCCAGTTCCGACGCATTTTCGCACGGTTCGTCCCTCGCAAAAGTGAACAGCGCGAACCGCCGCGTCTCATATTTGGTACCACCGGTGAAGATTTGCGGACAATCGCTACCGAGCGACATCTGAAATTCGGGATCGATTTCGGGACCGGGTATTCTCCGGGCCTCTTCTTGGATCAAAGAGAAAATCGCCGCTACGTGCGCCATATCGCGCCGAGACGATTGCTCAACTGCTTTGCCTACACCTGCTCGTTTTCCATCAGCGCGGCATGCAGAGGCGCAACCACCCTCAACATCGATGTTTCCAAGAAATATCTAGCGCGCGGACGCGAGAATTTTGCCCTGAATAATCTGCCAACCATGGACCACCGTTTCATCGCGGATGATGTGAGAGCAGTGTTGCCGCGTCTGGCACGGAGAGGCGAGAAATTTGACGTAATCATTCTCGATCCGCCGACGTTTTCACGTTCGCCCGGAGCAAAAGCATTCCATGTCGAAGAGGATTTCGAAAAGTTGTTGATTGACGCGCTCGAACTGGCAGAGCGCGACAGCCACGTCTTGCTTTCGACCAATTGCTCTGCAGTGCGCGAGCATGCACTGGAAGTGATGGCGCGCTATTGCCTCAAAGCAACGCGCCGGGCCGCTACATTTCATCGGTCGTCCGAACTGCCCGATTTTCCGCCGGGCGCGGGCGCAAGCTCGATCTGGCTCGCTTTGCGGTGACAGTCCGATGCGCGCAAGACAGGATCATGATGCGAATCATTAAAGGAAATGAATCAGTCATCTGCCGAGGTAGCTGCTGAACTCCCGGAACGCGGAGTGCAATGGGTGAAAGACCAAGTCGAGGCGGTTCTCACCGAAACGGAGAGTTATGTGCGGGAAAAACCAGCAGAATCTCTTCTGTGCGCGTTTGCGGCTGGATACATTCTGAATCGCCTGCCGCTCGGCAGAGTTCTGAGTGGTTTCTTGCGACTGCTTATCTTCGCATTAAAACCAGCGATTTTGATTTATGGAGCCGCCAAGCTGTATCAGGCGGCCCAGGAAGAATAGCGATATTTGTAGGGCGCTCCCCGCGGCGAGCGCCTACTTCTTCATTCGGCCTGCAGCGCAGGTGCCGGTTACATTATTCGTCCAGTGTGAAACCGATTTTCAAGGTCACCTGCCATTCGCCGACTTTACCCTCGTCGACGTATCCGCGGGTCTCGCTCACCTCGAACCACCGCATGTTGCGAACCGTCTTTTGGGCGCGCGCCAATGCATTTTGTACAGCCTCTTCGAATCCGTTCGGCGACGAACCAACTATTTCAATCTTTTTGTAAACGTGATCGGGCATACGCTCATTATCTCCCGAGGAAACAATCGCACAAACAAAAAGCCATGCGCTGGCAGTGGTCGGCGCGCTGCGCCGGCTGGACGCCGCTGCGCGGCGCGCCTACTAATCAGCAATTTCGCTTTACAAGCGCACCTGAACTCCGGCAGCCTTGCGGTGTGCGAAAATCGGTGGCCATCTCGCTATTAGTTTTAGCTGCGCTTTCTTGCGTACGCGGCCAGGATCAGGAACGCAAGCTGGTCGATCGGCTTCTCAAGCCGGACATGACACTGCAAAACGACGCACAGCACAAGAAATTTGTCGCCGACGGCACCTCGATGAACAAACGGGCAAGTGTCGGAACATTTTACGTCCAGAAGAAATCCAATCAGAAAAACTTTTCAGGAACAGGACAGTTTTCCACGCAACAATTCAATTCTCAGTCTTTTCACAGCAAATCGAGCGCGTTCAACGTGCCCTCGCAGCAAGCGACAGGAAATTCTCGGCCTGCTTATGCGAATCAGAGTGCGCGCGGCGTTCGCGACGCTTCGCAATCTGGAAAAAAAGTTTCCGTTGGTGCATATGCAGAGAACCGGCCGTTCCTGGACGAAGGCAAAAGTCAAAAATCGCTGAACAGGCAAAATGCGCCGCTCACGATCGAGCAAGTGCGCGAGTTGCTGAATAAAAACAAGTAGCGCGCTTGCCGGCTGCGCTATTCTGTCTTTGAGAATGCAACCAGAAGAAGCTCTCGCGTTCCTAAAACAAGGCGCCGCGCAGATTATCAGCGAGGGTGAGCTGCGTGACAAACTCGCTCTCGGTCGGCCGTTGCGGGTGAAACTCGGGGTGGATCCCACAACATCCGATATTCATCTTGGCCACACCGTCGTTCTGCGAAAACTGCGACAGTTTCAGGATCTGGGTCACCAGGCGATTCTCATCATTGGTGATTTTACGGGAATGATTGGCGATCCGAGTGGTCGCTCTGTTACGCGGCCGCACTTGACGCATCAGGAAGTGATCGCAAATGCGGCAACCTATCGGGAGCAGGCATTCAAAATTCTTGATCCCGCGCGCACTGAGACGGTTTGTAACGGCGACTGGTTCCGAGCCATGTCATTCGAAAATGTGATTCGACTGAACAGCCGTGTGACGTTGCAGCAGATGCTGCAGCGCGAAGATTTCAAGGCACGGATCGACAAGCAGCAATCGATTCGCGCACACGAAATTCAGTATCCAATAATGCAAGGGTGGGACTCGGTGATGGTAAGAGCCGACGTCGAACTCGGTGGAACGGATCAGCTATTTAACATTTTAGTCGGACGCGATTTTCAAAGAGAAGAGGGCCTGCCGCAGCAGGTCGTTTTCCTCGTTCCAATCCTCGAAGGCTTGGATGGCTCCAAAAAAATGAGTAAGAGCCTCGGGAACTTTGTCGCGGTCAACGAATCCGCTTCAGACATGTTCGGGAAATTGATGAGCATCTCGGATGAGCTGATGGCTCGTTATTATGAATTGCTCCTTGGGCGCGTAGTGCCGGCCGGCATGCCTCCGCTCGAGGCGAAAAAGCAGTTCGCCTTCGAAATCGTGCAGATTTACCACTCGCCTGCTGTCGCCAAAAAGACGCTCGATGAATGGGACACCCGTTTCAGCAAACGCGACCTGGAACATGCCGATCTTCCGGCATTTTCACCAACTGAACGAGAGGGACTTGCGGCTGTGAATCTCGTTTCAAATGCTTACCGGGAAGTATTCAACCTGCAAAAATCGCATAGCGAAGTTTCACGCTTGATCAAACAGGGAAGCGTGGAGCTCAATGGAAGCAAGATTCAGGATCCCAAGGCAACAATCACGCTTAAGCCTGGCCAGATTCTTCGTCTCGACCGGAAACACGCTGTACGAATACAGTAATCCCCGGTATGGGATCGGAGCCCCAGTATTTGTTAGGCGTGGCGGTTCCGAGCTTGTCTTGTCAGGCTGTCGCCGTTTGGAGCACGGGCATGACGCGCGCGTGATCCAGATAGCTGGCAGCAATCCCTTCGAAATGCGCGCGGATGCTGCGCAGTTCGGCAGTCAGGAAGCTGTCCACAAAATGCAAACGCCGATCGAGCCAAGCAAACATTGGGTTCTTGATCTCGTAGTGAACTGCCAGGGTAACCTCCGTGCAGTTCGCCCGAATCTGAGCGAAATCAACGATGCCCATGAGGGCAATATTGCCGCCCACGGACTCGAATGCATACTGGTCTGGCGAGTCACCGTCGACCGAGAGAAGGACCGTGTGCGCCTCGAAACCGAACGGGCCACGAAAACTGAAATCGACGGTTTTGGATGATGTTACAGTTGCACGCGTCACCATCAGAAACTGCCGACGGTATGATTGGATGCTAGCCAGGCGAGCTTTGCACTCCGGTAACTGCTGGCTCATGTGTAAGGTTTTTTGTAAGAGCATAAGATTAATCGTTTTCGAAGCTATATTGAGCAGCAGCGATGCCATCCCGTTTGCCCAAGCGAACCGGGGCCGATTCTGCTCGGTTGTGTTCATTTTCTTTACAATCGTGTATCAGCTCAACACGCTAATGTTCCCTAGTCGAATCAAGCATAAGTCGCCAGTCGATGGGGAGTTGCGTCAGGTTTTCTCCTAGTCCAGCGAGCACTGGAACGTTGAGAATTCGCTTGAGAATATCGGCGTTCGTCAGCGCGGCCACGTCATCGCTGATATGGGCGGTGTTCAAAACAAGACCCGCACAGCGCCGCTCGTTTGCGGCAACGCTTCGCACGGTCAGGGCCGCGTGATTAAGACAACCCAGCCGGATTCTGTGCGACCACCAGGACTGGCAGCTTCATCGCCGCGGCCAAATCGCTCACGAAGTAATCCGAGCGAATCGGCGCCTTCAACGATGACGTGTTCGACGCGACGTTGTAGAGTCTGAAATCCAGCAAGGATCTTCTCTACATCGATCGGCGCCTTCTCCATCAGACTCCCCACAATTGGCGCCGCGGGTGTTTTTAACCAAACTGAATTAACGTCATCGATTGTCAGGCCGTCACCGCCGGCCGCCAGCAACATTTCCGCGTCACGACGATCTCCACAACAAATCGGTTTCATCCCGGCGCATAACGTGCCCGACGCGCGCAACAGACGCAAAAGCCGTGCGCCAATGTGCGTCTTGCCCACGCCGGTGTCCGTTCCGGTAATGAAGAGACTCACGCGAGCTGTGCCACGCGCTCGGGCGCGCCTATCGAACGACTGGCGCGAATCGTTTGAACCATTGACCGGAAAATCTTCGCGCCGTCTGCGCTTCCGAGCCGCGCATCGGAGGCGCGATCAGGATGAGGCATTAAACCGAAGACATTGCGTTCGCGATTGCAGATGCCAGCGATATTTTCAATTGAGCCATTCGGATTAGCGTCTGGAACGATGCGGCCTTTTCTGTCCGTGTAACGCAAGATCACCTGCTCATTAGCGTTCAACTCACTCAAAGTTTTCGGGTCGGCGAAAAAACAACCTTCGCCGTGAGCGACCGGCAGGCGTAGAAGCGTCCCTTTCGGGCAGCCGTGAGTGAACAGCGAATCATCCACTTCCACGCGAGTGGTGACCATGTCGCACACGAAGCGCAGCGAACGATTCCGCACCAGCGCGCCCGGCAACAGACCGGCCTCACACAAGATTTGAAACCCGTTGCAAGTGCCAAGCACGAGTTTGCCCGCGCGCGCATCGTTGATGACCGCTTTCATGACCGGTGAGAA
>QHPG01000241.1 GCA_003219005.1 Verrucomicrobiota bacterium | reverse complement strand
TTTCCACGCCGCTCGTGCTTTCAGTGCACAGCGTCGTTTCCTTCGATTTCGCGAGCTCGATTCTACCCACGTGGCACACGACGATCTTCCCACCCTACTTTGTGGCCGGCGCGATCTTTGGCGGATTCGCCATGGTTCTGACGCTGCTGATCCCAGCGCGCGCGATGTTCAAACTGCACGACATCATCACCCCGCAACACATCGATAAGATGGCGAAGATCATTTTGTTGACCGGCTCATTCGTGACCTACGCATACATGATGGAGTTCTTCGTGGCCTGGTACAGCGGCAATTACTACGAGAGGTTTGCATTTTGGAACCGCGTCTTCGGTCCCTATTGGTGGTACTGGTGGGTCGGCATGCTCTTTTGCAACATGCTCTCGCCGCAGCTCTTCTGGTTTCGCTGGTGCCGACGAAATATTTTCGTCGTTTATTTCGTTTGCATGTGCGTGAACGCCGGCATGTGGTTCGAACGATTTATCATCATCGTCGGTGGCTTGCATCGCGACTTTCTTCCCTCCTCCTGGGGAATGTTTATCCCGACCTGGGTGGACATCTGGACATACATCGGCACGCTCGGAATTTTCACCTCGCTCTTTCTACTCTTCGTTCGTTTTCTGCCCATGATTGCGATGTCGGAAGTGAAGACCGCGGTGCCGGAGGCGGACCCGCATTATGCTACGGCTCCTAGGATTCCATCGGCATCTTCTGACGGGAAGGAGCGCACACGATGAAAACTCCTGCCGGTCACAAAGTTTATGCGATGGCTGCGGAGTATCCGAGCGCAGCCGCTCTTTACGAGGCAGCCAAACGCGTCCGGGACGCGGGCTTCAGACGGTGGGACGTCTATTCTCCATTTCCCATCCATGGAATGGATGAAGCGATGGGATTGGGAAAATCCTGGTTGAGCGGGTGGGTTTTGTTCGGCGGAGTCTCGGGTCTGCTTACCGCTGCCCTGGTCGAGTTTGGCCCGTCTTCGTTTCTCTACCCGCTCGATGTGCATGGCAAACCGACGAACTTTTTCACCGTGCCGGCGTTTTTCCCGATCATGTTCGAACTGACCGTGCTTTTCGGGGCGTTCGCCGCATTTTTCGCGATGTTCGGCATGAACGGATTGCCGCGCTGGTATCATCCCATGTTTAACTGGGAACGGTTCAGCCGCGCGACTAACGACGGATTTTTTCTGGCGATTGAAGCGCGCGATCCGCGGTTCACCGAAGCTGACGTCCGCGAGTTGCTGGAGAAAAGCGGCGGGCAGCACATCACCATCGTGCACGAAGACTGAATATGTTACGCGGATTTCTAGTAATTTTTCTTTTATGCACCATCGCAATCATTGCGGTGTTCGGATTTCGCGGACAAAAAAGCACCGGCTCGCCCCTCGAGATTTTTCCGGACATGGTGCGCCAGATGAAAGTGCGCGCACAAGCGCCACTGAATTTTTTCGCGGACGGGCGTGGTTCGCGTTTGCCGGTCGGCGGCACGGTTCCGATTGGCTACGAGATGCCAAAGCCGGAAACGACCACCTCGCTCGCCGCCGCAGTCGGCCCCTACACGCATCCACGTGCAGGTTTTAGTGCCGGCACCGATTACTACAATACCGGCAAAATGGGTGATCACTGGGGAACTGGTATTCCAGTGGCAGTCACGCGCGAGTTGATGGAGCGCGGGCAGCAGCGTTTCAACATCACTTGCGCGATGTGTCACGGCGCCGCCGCCGAGGGCAACGGGATCACCAAGCAATACGGCCTGGCGACCGTGGTTTCCCTGCAGGACGAACGAATCCGCAAGATGTCGGATGGCGAGATTTTCAACACGATTACGAACGGCAAAAACACAATGATGGCCTATGGGCCGAACGTCATCATCGCGGATCGCTGGGCAATCATTGCTTACCTGCGCGCCTTACAGCGCAACCAAAACGCGGCGATTGCCGATGTTCCTGAGGAGCATCGACCCGAACTCGAGAAAAAATGAGCGAACGTTCACAAGTTGTGCCGACGCCGGAAGGCGAATATTTCGAAAGCAACCGCTTTACGGGCCTTTCGTTCCTTCTCGGGTTGGTTGCTGTCGTGGCACTTGCTCTCTGCGTCGTGGGCGCATTGGTGAATCCGCATCAATTCAGTTACTCATGGCTCTTTGCCTTTGCATTTTTCTTCACCCTCTGCGCGGGCTGCTTTTTCTGGACAATCGTCCATCATGCCACCGACGCGGAATGGTCGGTAGTGGTGCGACGTCAGTTGGAAAATCTCGCGGCATTGTTCGTGGTCTTGGCGTTGCTTTTTGTGCCAATTCTTTTCCTCCGCCACCATCTTTATGCATGGATGGACATTCCTCCCGGAGCGGAGGCCTCGCTCGATTCCAAACGCGCTTATCTCAATTGGGATTTCTTTCTCGGGCGCGCCGTGTTGTTTTTCGGCTTCTTTATTTTCGCATCGCTCTCCTTGCGCAGGCTGTCCGTGCGACAGGACGAGGACGGAAATCCGCGCTTCACGATCTGGATGCGAAAGGTGGCGTTTATCAGTCTGCCGATGTTTGCGCTTTGTCTTACCTTCGGCGCGTTCGATTGGCTGATGAGCCTGAACTACCGCTGGTTTTCAACCATGTTTGGCGTGTACATCTTCGCGGGCGCAGCCGGCAGCTCGATGTCCTTGCTGGTGCTAAATATGCCGGAGGAGACGGAATTTTTCATCACCCGAAACACCGAGTCCTGGTGGGTACTGAGCATGCTCCTGGTGGTCGGACGTTTCTTCGGGCCATTTGCGATTTTACTTTTGCGCTCGATCAAAAAGGAACCGCACCGGCTCTGTTACGTGGCGGGATGGATCGTCTGCATGCAAATGCTCGACATGTACCTCGTCGTCTTGCCCGCGTTACATGGCACGGGCGTGCATGTGAGCATCTGGGATTTGCTTTCGCTCATCGCCATCGGCGCCACCCTTGGCTTCGTTTTTCTGCGACTCGTACCCAGGACTTCTCTCTTTCCAGTCCGCGATCCGCGCTTGATTGAATCTCTGAAATTAGTCAACTGAAATGGCTGACCCCGAATCTCTTCGCCAGGTTGTTCACTCGCGGGCGCCGTTGTCCACGTGGTTCGGGATCGTCCTTCTTTTCGCTCTTTTTGGTGTAATCGTCCTCGCGGTAATTGGGCCTGCACCGCGTGGAAGCGATTACGAAGAAACGCGAGCGAAAAAGCGCATG
>QHPG01000240.1 GCA_003219005.1 Verrucomicrobiota bacterium | reverse complement strand
CTCAAGGCGCGCATTGTCGTTAGTTGCGCCGACCCTTCCGGCCTCAGCGACTACGACGTCTATGTTCACAAAGGCGATAACACCGGCCCGATCGTACCGGGTGGCGAATCGGCACACGGCGGAACGCCCCCAGAAGTTGTCGATCTTGATCCCAGCGACCCAGACGTCGGCACCGGGCAGTTTTCAGTGCACGTAGTTTATTTTAGCGCCTTTGCGGGCTTTCAATATTCCGGGAGCGCCACTCCGGTATCGGCCTCAGCGGGATCCACCTTACCTCCCCCAGCGCGTCTGGATAAGGGCCCGAAGATCGGTTTTCAGAATTTCGAGGCGCCCGGGACATTGGTGCAGGTTACCGACAGCAGTCAGGGACCGACCGTGCACACTGTTGAATACATTGCCCACGATGCAGGCGAACCTTCGATCGGTGTCAATTGGAATTCGCCAAACTCAGCGGCTGGCGTAACGAACTTTCAGTCGGACTTGCAAACGCTGTTCATTAAGTTCGACGATAGTTGCCCGGTAAACGGCCTGAGCGCGAGTTGGTATAACAGCCCGGCGCCTACGTCGCAGTTCGTTGACTCCGATCCCATTGGCTTCACCGATCGTCAGACCGGCCGCGTTTTTGCGGGAGAACTGACGCTCACGTCGCCGACCTGCAAAGTTTCGTTCACAGATACTGACGGTCTCGATCCTTTAGGTCAGCCGTCCTATGCTGGGTGGTCGCCAAGCTCCGGACCGCTCGGGTCAGGGATTGATCATGAAACGATCGGCGGTGGGCCTTACCACGCGCCCGCACCGCCTCACGGGGCGTACGCGAACGCTGTTTATTATTGCTCGCAAGACTTGGTCACTGCGTTTTGTTTGCGCAGCGATGACGGCGGCGCCACCTATGGCCCGCCAGTACCAACCTACACGTCGCAATGCGGCGGATTGCACGGCCACGTTAAAGTCGCGCCGGACGGAACAGTTTATCTTCCCAATAACAGCTGCGGTGGCACAGGCGCCGTGGTTGTTTCAGAAGATAACGGCCTGACGTGGAGTGTACGTCCCGTGCAGAACACAAGCACGCAGACGCGCGCCAACGCCAACCTTCAAGATCCGGCGGTTGCGATCGATAATAACGGCAAGGTTTATTTTGCAATGTCCAGCAGCACTGTGCCTGGCAGTGCTACTGGCGGTTCCAACGCAGTGGTGGCGACATCGACCGACCGTGGCCAGACCTGGCAGAACATCTATGATGTCGGCGCAGTTTATGGTCTAAAGAACATTGCTTTTCCCGCAGCAGTAGCAGCCGATGCCAGTCGCGCCGCGGTCGCCTTCTACGGTTCAACGACATCCGGCGACGGCTCAGCGAACAGCTTCAGTGGTCTCTGGCACCTTTACGTTGCCAGCACATTCGACGGCGGATTGCACTGGACAACTAACGACGTAACGCCCAATGACCCAATGCAGCGCGGCTGCATCTGGTCACATGGCGGCGCGGACATTTGCCGCAATCTGCTCGACTTCTTTGACATGACCGTTGACAAGCAGGGACGGGTGCAGGTCGGTTACGTTGACGGATGCACCGACGGCGCTTGTGCTCAGGCAGCAGCCATCGCGAAAGGCAACGCCTACACCGCCAGAGGCGTGATCGCGCGCCAATCGAGCGGACGCCGGCTCATTGCCAGCTTCGATCCGCCGCATTCCCAAAACGCCAAGTCAGCGCCAGGCATGCCTTCCGTAACAGTGCGGCGAGTAAACTCTGTTGTTCATCTCGCCTGGTCTGAGGCGGACATAGGTAATGCGCGAATCAGCAGCTATCGAATCATGAGAGGCACGGCTAGCGGCGCTGAAACTCTGCTGACAACGGCTTCAGGAAATCAGACAGCCTATGACGACCTTACTGCCACCGATCCGAACCAAACGTATTATTACAAGGTGCTGGCTGTAAACAGCGTTGGCACCTCATGCGGCAACAACGAAATCGCTGCGCCTTACCTCGGCGATACGTGCACTGGTTTGATTGTTCAAAAGACACCGCCGGGTCATCCAGAACAGCCACTTCAGGGACTAGCGCCTGCCTCGCTTGCGATCGATTGGGTTGCCGTCGCAGAGCCTACGGGAACAAACAACCTCATGTTCAAGATGAAAGTGACTAACCTTGCAAGCGTGCCGCCCAACAGCAGGTGGCGAGTTGTTTGGAACTCGTACGCTGCTCAATCGTACGATCCGGCAGCTGAGCAATTCTATGTCGGCATGAGGACAGACGGAAATGGAAACGCCACCTTTGATTACGGCACGATCGCTACAGCCGTCGTCGGCTTGGTTATTGGCGTGCCGACAGAAACTTCCGTCGGTCCGTTGCCCGGGAGCAGCTTCAACGCGGATGGAACAATTACGCTCATCGTACCGAAATCGGCAGTTGGCAGCCCGGCTCCGGGCGACCTGCTTGGAGCTGTCAATGGACGGACGTTTACCGGCGACACGTCGGAGACCCAAAACCTGGAGCGTTCGACGCTGCTGGTAGATCACACCTTCGTCAAAGGGCAACGGGACAACGGACATCCGGCCGCCACGTACACGGTTGTAGGCAACGTATCTTGCGGGCCTTGATGTTTGACGTTTGCACAGGTCGCGTATCGCTATGAGGAAGCATTCGCGCTACGTGTAGCCGGTCTTATCTTCAAGTAGTTCGATCAATTCGCTATTTGATCAACTCACGGGCGTTTTACAGACGCGTGTGGCCGCGTGAGACACGTTGCAATTGTCCGGCGCGAACAGCAGCGGCGCGACGCCAGACTTCTACCGCGCCGGAGCAATAGCAAAAAGGCTTATTTAAGCTGGAAAATAGCGCTGCCTACAACAGTACTGTTGATCTTGATGTCGACGCGATAGGTACCGACTCCAAGTGCACTCGCGCTCAGATTGTACATGTACTGACAGCTACTAATTCTGAAGTTTGAGCCTGTGTCGGCGGAGCCGCTGTAAACAGATTCGTCGATAGCTCCGGTCGTACCCCCGGACGTTCGGGTCAGAGCAATAGTTGCAGCCGGTAACATGCATGTCGCAGCACCGTCTTGGGTCGGTCATGTACGCATCAAGCGCTTGATCGAAGGACACCCGGCAGGGCGCAAGTCGTGTTGTCATCATAAGCGTGTCTATATTGGTCGTGGGTTCAGGGTGGCGGAAGCCTGAAACACGACATGAATACGCACGCGAAATCCGGCGAACCCCGGCGCATTTTCGTTCTTGCGGACACG
>QHPG01000234.1 GCA_003219005.1 Verrucomicrobiota bacterium | reverse complement strand
TCGCCGAACTTTTGAACGCGAAGAGGCGATCGCCATAGACCCCCGAAAAACCTGCAAACGCTTCATCCAGCTCTTCGCCGCGCATGCTCTTGACGGGATAGCGCCAAAGGCTGTCCACCTTTCCGATGATGCTCATAATTACATTACCCTGTAATACAGGCTGCTGTCATGTTGAGCGAAGCGAAACATCTCTGGTTTGTTTCCATTGGGACAGCGGGCCAAAATCATCCGAGATTCTTCGCTTCGCTCAGAATGACATGAGCAGGTACGTCCAATTACGATTTCCCAATGACGATGTCGCCGTAAGTGCTGTTGACGATGGCCTTCAATTCCGCCTGCTCCGCGGCAGGAACGCTGAATTTGTCGAGTGATTGTTGAAAATCATCCATGAACGCCTCCCATTCTTTGGGCGTGATGTTCAGGTGTTCGTGAGATTCGCGCATGGGGCGTCCGGTATATTTCTGCGGGCCGCCGCTCGCCCAGCCAACCATTTCGGTGACGAGATACTTGAAGCCGGGAGGTGGAACCTTGTGATGCGCTTCCTTCACAAGTGGGTTGGCATTGAGCCGCGGATCAGTCATGACGCGGTCAATGAGATCGTCAACGACGCACGCAATGCTATAAATTCCGCCGAGGCGTTCGTAAAGCGAAGGCTGGGTTCCTTCTGCTGACATAGGTCGCTCCTCATATTTTTAACAGTACGTAACCGATCATACAACTACTGGCTCGAATCAGCGCGTTCCATCAGCGCGTTCGCTGGCAGAGTCGGGTCGAGAACCTTGCGCGCGCTTTCAACGCCTGCTACCGGCAGCTTGGCCGGGTCAAGCAATCCGATCTGAACCAGCACCGATGCCTGGTCCCAGTAAATGTGCTCATGAGCCAGTTTGCCGTCCCTGAATCGAACGATGGCCACCAGCGGAACTTCGACATGCTTTCCCGTTGGAGCGACCCCCGGCAACATCCAATCCATCGGGATCGTGTGTGTGAACTTGAAGACCATTTCGTCCACTAATTGATCCTCACCGATGGTTCGCGAGACCGGCGTCATTTCCGTGTCGGGCGGCATCTGAGGAATGAACCGTTTCGAATAGAACTCCCGCAATTCATCTTTGCCGACACCGCCAGTCAATACTGGAATGTGATTTACATAAGCAGCTTCAACCATCGTGGCGAGTGTGTCCTCAGTGTTGCGCGTGGAAAACTCATACTGCACATGCTGCTCCCACAGTTTGCTTAGAGTTTCCTGGGCGGGCATCATGTTGCTTTCTGCGTTTGTCTGTTCGGGTTTTGCCATGATCTCCTTCGTTCTACGTTTTAATGAAGCGCAACGATAAGATACGAGCGTCCACAAAAGAAACCAGAGCGCTGCTCGGATTTCCCGAAAGCCAGGTACTCTCTGAACGAGGACGCCTATTTCTCGTCGAGAAAAGTGACAGCGCCCGTATCGAGGCTGTAATAGCCACCGATTACCTCCACGTTGCCGGAATCAACCTTAGTCTTGAGAATTGGCGTGGACGAACGTAGCGCTTGCACAACGTTTTTCACGTTTGCCTTTATCGTGGCGTCCAGATCACCATTTAGTGTCGACTCTACCGCGGGCTTGATAGGCGTTATGAACGATTCGATGTGTCCTGGCGCTTTGGCTTTGGCCGCAACCGTTTCTCTTGCCGCTTTGACTGCGCCACAACTCTGATGGCCAAGCACCAATATCAGGCGAGCGCCCAAATGATCGACGCCGTATTCGATGCTTCCCAGGCCTTCGTTGTTGATCACGTTGCCGGCCACTCGGACCACGAATAAATCGCCGAGACCTTGGTCGAAAACAATCTCGGGCGGCACACGCGAGTCCGAGCAACTGAGGATTACGGCGAACGGATGCTGACTCTTCGTCAGTTCTGCTCGCCGCTTTGCCGCCTCGGCAGTATTCATGCCCAAGTTTTCATAGCTGTTGGTCGCCATAAATGCTCTTTCGTCGCTCGACTCGTGAGGGTGTTGCATATTGCCGGCTGTGAAACGGCCATTGCCTTCTTTGAGTTTGGAGATCGCCTCTGCGGGCGAGACGATCGGCTGATCTGGATGAGCCGGATCAGCCGCTTTGGTAAATTGGTTTGCGCCGAGCAAGCTGACTGCGACGAAGCAAGATGTGAGTCGTGTGTTTTTCACGTCGTGATTTTATGAGGAACGAGCTTATCCGATCAAATCGAAACTGAGATTTCGCAGGTAGAAAGAGATAAGCCACCCAGCACTTTGAAAATCGCAGTGCACATCGATCGAAAGCTTACCACAAAGGGCTGGGTTGGCTTCAGCGTTTAGATGACATATAAAGAGTGCGGGCAAGTGGTTTAAGCTCACCCGCACTTTATGAATAGTGTCATTACAAACACTGAGTTGTCCTCACTCGAGGGAACCCGCTGCCAGTTTAGTGGCGGCAAAGCAGTCATCAAGCTTGGAATTGATGTGCACCAGGATTTTTACGTGGTGGCGATGCAGGAAGGCGGCGCCAACCCCAAGCCGCCGCAGGGTTTTCACAAGCAAGCGTTTCTGCATTGGGCGGCCAAGTTCATATCATTTCGTCGTCGCGATGGGGAGTACGATTACGGTTATTTGAAATCGGCCGCGCACTCGTGCGTTTCGATCACGTTGCCAGCCGCGCTGTAAACGCGAATCACCGCGCCGTGTGAGCGGCTGCGAAACATTGCTTAGAATTCAGGAAGGCGCGCTACATCGGGTGCTCACGCACAGGTTTTCTTCGAACCATCGCAACCACGAGCAGGAGTAGCGCGGGATCGGAAGTCATTTAACGACCGTAACCTTTGAGGTTTCTACGTAGTGGCAGTCGGCCGTTTGTTTCCATGTGCCGCTCACGCGCACTGTCGATTTATTTTTCGCTGCCCCGTCGAGCACGTCTGTTGCACGTTTGGTCTTAGGGTAAATCTTCACATCTTCGCCGTTTTCGGGGTGTAAGGCCCAGCGCAGGCCGGTAACGATGCAGATATCGACATTGTTCTTTATCACTGTTCCGCTTCGGCTAAACGATTCGCCGGCTTTCGGCGTTTTTGTATCGCTGGATTTTTCGGCAGCTTGAATAGCCGGACTCGCGAGCGTCAACAGTGCGAATGCTAGCAGCCCACCAAAGATAATTTTCATATCGGGATTTTCCTT
>QHPG01000243.1 GCA_003219005.1 Verrucomicrobiota bacterium | reverse complement strand
CGTAACCTCGCGCCCGATTTCGGACAGTACAGCGGTGAACGGCCGCAATGACTTTCCATTAAAAGAAGCACAAGGCCGTAAGCAACAGGAGGAAATCAAATTATGAATACTTCAAACATTGATCCCACAAATTCGATTCACCGCTCGCCTCTGCTGCGTGCTTTTCTGCTCATCGCGCTTGGCTTCGCCAGCTTTGCGCTTTTACCAATCGCCCAAGCAGTCAGTCCCGCGCCGGACGGAGCCTATGCCAACCGAAACACCGCCGAAGGAGATAGTGCGCTTTTGAATCTCTCCAGCGGCACGACTAATAACACTGCTATTGGATATTACGCGCTTTTATCCGACACAACTGGCGACGGCAATACGGCTGTTGGAGCCTTTGCGTTAGATAGTACGACGACCGGTACCGCGAATGTGGGGATTGGGGTAAGTGCGCTCGCTTTCAACACAACCGGTTTCTACAACACGGCCGTTGGATATGGCACGCTCTTTGACAACACGACGGGCGCTTGGAATACGGCCACCGGTTTTGAAGCGCTTTCTAGCAACACAACCGGTTCCGAAAACACAGCCAATGGCGCTGACGCCCTTTATTACAACACGACAGGCAGCAATAACACAGCGAACGGCTTTCAAACGCTTAATAGCAACACAACCGGCTACCTGAACACCGCGGTTGGTACTCAAGCGCTCACCAGTAACACAACCGGTTACAACAACACGGCCAACGGTGCTGAAGCGCTGCTTTGGAACACAAGTGGCTACGAAAACAGCGCCACCGGTGTGAGCGCGCTATTTAACAACACCGGCGGCTGGTTCAACACGGCGAATGGTTCTGAAGCCCTTTACGCCAATACAACCGGCGCCGGGAATACGGCCACGGGTAAGCAGGCGCTGTATTTCAACACAATTGGCTTTTCCAACACGGCCGATGGTGTAAACGCCCTCCACAGCAACACGACCGCGGGCAGCAATACGGCGGTCGGCGATGCCGCGCTCTACAGCAACACAACGGGCCAGGTCAATACCGCCATCGGTCGCAATGCGCTTTACAACAACACGACCGGCGACTGGAACACGGGCAGTGGGGTTTTCGCCATCAACGGCAACACCACAGGATTCGAAAACACGGGCGACGGTATTGCCACGCTGTATAACAACACCGCAGGCTACGAAAACACAGCCGTCGGCGGTTATGCCCTGTTTCGCAACACCACCGGCCACAAGAACATCGCCATGGGCTACGGTGCTGGAGATCTTCTTACTACCGGTGATAACAATATAGTGATTGGAAGTCGCGGCACCGCTGGGGAATCAAATACGATTCGCATCGGCGACCAAGCCGTGCACAGCGCTGCCTTCGTTGCCGGAATCAACGGCGTGGACAAAAGCACCGGTAAGTCTGTTTTTGTCGACGCCGCCGGGCAACTCGGCACCGCCGACGTAAACAGTCTTCTTTGGCCGAAGGGCAGTATTCTCCAGATGCAACCTGGGTCTGTGCCTCCGGCCGGCTTCACTAAGATCGGAACGGAACAAACAAAACTCTACGATCATTCCGGTCAGCCAAGTCAGGTCATCTGGGATATCTACCAAAAGAATTAGTGCTTGAGCGGGTTCGGCGCAGCACTGCGTCGGTATCCATGCCGCGTTTGATTAATTTGATCGCAACCTGCTTCTCGTACTCCTGGTCGGCACGTTCGGCCAGATATACCGCGCCCATCCCGCCGCGACCGATTTCGCGCAGAATGCGGTACGATCCGATTAGCTCGCCAGGACTGAGGATTTCGCTTTTCTCTCCGACTTCTTCATCAGAGAAGAAAAGACTGCGCTTATCGATAAAGCTGCCCGCCTGTGCATGGGACTCGAGCAGCGATTCGACTTCACGACGCAGTTCGTCGTCCCCGTTCGAGCTCTTTTGCACAAATGCAGTGCGCTCGTTGATCGGAAGTTCGAGCGCGTGTTCGAACACTGCCTCAACTTCCTTCCACCGCTCTGGCGTCACGATTGGCTCTATTCCTTTGATCCCAAAGCCGCGTCACATTTGGCAATTTCCCGGACGGTTTTGTCCAATTTCGGCACGTTGTCTGCCGTGAGAATGCCGCGCTGTTGCATGTCCTGCCAGATTGCGAGGCTGCGCTGGAAGAGGTCGCGCGCGGCACGCCAATGTTCCTGTTCTTGGCTCGCGCTTGCTTTCTTTGAATCGGCGAGAGCCGCCTGGGCAGCGCCGAGATGAAGATAGGCTTGCCCACGCAACCCGGAATGAACACTGTCCGCGGGATCGTCGGGGAGCTCCCGCAATAAGCTTATTACCTTGCCGGAGGCGACAAACGCTTGCTCCCGATTGCCTAACTCTGCGTACAG
The DNA here is from genome assembly GCA_003219005.1 of Verrucomicrobiota bacterium. GTDB lineage: Bacteria > Verrucomicrobiota > Verrucomicrobiia > Chthoniobacterales > UBA10450 > Udaeobacter. The sequence continues at coordinate 929 of QHPG01000243.1, read as the reverse complement.
CTCTGCCGTAAGGCCGCCGACGATGGCGGTTCGATATCGCATATGCACGTCTCTCGGAGAATCGGCCGACAGTTTCTCGCAAAATTCGAGAGCCTTCCGTTCCTGGCTGAGCGCCTCGGAGTAATCGCGTTTCGCCGCCAGCAGTTCACCAATTCGGCTCCATGAGTAGGCAATGTCGCGGCGCGCCTGCGCATTCGCCGGATCATCGTTAAGGTTTTGCTCGTCGAGTTGCAGTTTTTTACGAAAACTCTCCAACGCGCCGGCGACATCACCGGCGAGCGCGCGATATTCTCCGTCCATTTGATAACTAATCGCGACGCGGGCTCGATCCTTGATGTTAGTCGGGTTTTCGGCGAACAAGGGGACGCATAGATCCATGCAATTCCGATTCGCCTCCAGCGCTGCGTTGATGTCGCCGCTGCGCATTAGCGCCTGGCCAATGTCCCAGTAAGTGATTGCGAGGTGACGCCGATATAGGTCATTTCGCGGGTCGACAGCAAGCAATTCTTTACGAAGGCGCAGCGCCTCGCGATGATTTTTCAGTGCCTCGGCCGGATTGCCCCAGTTTTGGAGCGCCATACCAAGCTCATTGTGAGAGCGCGAGAGGTAATCACGAATGTCGGAATTGTCACGCTGTTCAGTTGCCAATTGTTGATAGAGCGCACATGCCTTCCGCAGATAGTCGAGCCCGCGCGCCGCGTCGGTGGTGTCCTGGAGTTGGGTGCCGATTTTCATGCAGCTGTCGGCCAGGCCGCGTCGATTATTCACGTCGTGCGGATTCGCGGCTACCAATGCTTCGCGAATTCGGAGTGCCTTGTGATAACTATCGAGCGCGCCGGTCATGTCGCCGATGCTTGCGCCATAGACTTCGCCACGTACGTCGCCCACTCTCTCGTACGCGGCGGCCAACTCGCGTTGTAAGGCAGGGT
>QHPG01000233.1 GCA_003219005.1 Verrucomicrobiota bacterium | reverse complement strand
CGCCTTCCGCCTTAATTGCTGGCTTCTTGAAAATTGCCATGTGACTTATGCGCGTGCTGCCGTAGCCGCGTGAACGGAGAGCGCGCCGGCGCGTTTCAAAACCCGCGCGCACTCGCTCAACGTGGAGCCAGTTGTCAGAACATCATCGATTAACAACACCCGCAAACCTCGCACGTCTGCGTTTTTTCGTAAACGGAATGCGTTATGCAAATTTTCCATGCGCTCGGACCGATCAAGCGCAGTTTGCGTAGTGGTGTAGCGAATGCGCTCAAGCACAGGCCTAGAAGAAATCGACGTCTGTGCGCTCAACAACGCGGCAAGCAAGCTCGCTTGATTAAAGCCGCGTTCTCGTAGCCGAGTGGCGTGCAGTGGCACCGGCACCATAATGGCGAATTGGCTTCCGCGAAGCCGTTCGTCATCCAGCGCAGCATAAAGCCAGCGCGCTACAAGGTGACGCAGGTGAATTTGCCGTCCGTATTTAAATTCATGGATGATCTGGCGAACGATCCCACGACCGCGGTATGCCGACACCGCTGCGTCGAAGTGAATCGTGCGATGGGCGCAATTGGCACAGGTAAACTCGCTGGTAATGGAGCCTTCGAATGGTTCGGAGCATTTCTGGCAAAATGGCGCGACAATGCGGACGGCTTTTGTTTCGCATTGATCGCAGAGGTACTCGCCAGCTCGAATGTTTTTCCCGCAGATTGTACACCCCGGTGGGTACAGAAGCGATACGGCCGATTGCAACAGTTCAAACTTTTGAAGCACGATCATTTGTCAGCCAGATTCGCATTGCTATCCAAGTGAATGTTGCTACGCCAAGCGGAATAATTCCAACAAGCAGGTTCTTCCCTAGCCATGGGAGTGCAAGCGCTTTCTGACGCGCGAGCAAGCTGAACGTGCCGCTCCCAAAGATCCATCCAGCATGAAGACCAATCGACAGCCATAACGAACGCGTCAGCGCGCGGGCATCGGCGAGAATGCAGCCGATAACAAACAACGTCACAAACGCCGACGCCACCATCATTGGGTCGCCAAGTCGCCCGAGTGAATGGGCAATCGAAGTAAAGCCTGAGCTCCATGTTACGAGGTCCGTTGTTTGTTCCGGCGCTTTCAAAAAGTGGACCGCTGCAAAAAGCGCGGAAACGACGAGGATCGGCATGTACTTTCGACCTGTCCTAAATAAAACGCCCAAGACGAATCCGCGAAAGAACCACTCTTCGATGAACGGAACAGCGATTGAGGCGGCAAGCAGCTTACCGAAGCGCGACCAGCCAAAAACGTGCCGAAACGAGTAAACATGAAATGCAACCAGCAAAGCGCCGCAGCAGAGCAGGGGAATTAGCGAGAGAAGAATTCCGGCGCACAGATCGCGGCCCCAACGTGGATTGGGCGCAAGGCCAAGATCCCCCATGGAACGCACATGGATGAAGCGCAAAAGTGGCCAGAGCAGGAGCGCAGCCGCGATCAGGACAGACCTATGAAAGAACGTTTCGAAATCGTACTTTGCCAGGAAGGAAAACAGACCGTGCGCGGCAAGCGACTGAGCGGACCAAAAAAGAATTGGAGCAAGCAACCCTGCTACGATAACGATCCCGATAAAATACGCCGCCAATTTAGCTACGTCTTTCAAGACGGCTAATGTAAGGTCTTAACGCAATGCGGAGTCAACATATATGGACGGACAGGAATCAACATGGGCAGAAACGCGAGGTGCGAGCCACAAAGTTCGGTGGCGTATGGCGGTTCCAAGCGAAAACTGCGGGCGATCTTGACTGGACCTATTACGACAGCCCGTTGTTGGAGGATTTACTAACATTAAAAGAAATCATCGTGCGGAAATACCAGCGACGGCGGGCTTCCGCCGAAGACGTCGGATCTGTGGAAAAGCTGATCCAAGAGGAAAAGACTGGTGAATGATCGGAATTTAAGAGTGTGGTAGGCGCAGTTCTGTCAAAGTGCGTCGGAAGGTAGGCCACGATGGCTGAACGGAACATAGCTCCTGACATCACGATCCTGGTTAAAGGCTTCAGCAGATGGAACGTTCCGATCGCTATTACTTTAATCTCTGAAGAACTATTTGCCGTACTCAATGGGTTCACTCAGTTGACCAAAACCGTGGAAGCGATCCGCGCGTCGATGAGCAAGGTTTGGCGGTGCACCAATGCTTCCGCGAGGAAAGATGCCGAAGAAGTTACGGCTTGATCAACTTCTTGTAGGGAAGGGGTTGTTTGACAGCCGCGAGCAAGCGCGACGAGCAATAATGGCCGGCGACGTAATGGTCGGCACTCGGATTGCGGCGAAGCCATCAGAGCTTCTCGAGGAACAAGCAGCGATCACCGTGAAGCCGACGCGAAGATACGTCGGCCGCGGCGCTCTGAAGCTGGAAGCCGCGCTAGATCATTTTAACATCGACGTAAAGAGAAAGGCGGCGCTGGATATTGGCGCCTCAACCGGCGGGTTTACCGATTGCATGTTGCAACGCGGCGCCAAAAAAGTTTATGCGGTTGACGTCGGCTACGGGCAATTGGATTGGAAGCTCCGCAACGATCCACGCGTGATTGTTCTCGAAAAAGTCAATGCACGATCTCTCTCGCGCGAGCACATTCCGGAACTGATCGATCTTTGTGTGATTGACGTTTCCTTCATTTCGCTGACTCTAATCCTGTCGAACGCATTCGACTTGATAACCCCAACAGGAGTGATTCTCCCGCTGATCAAACCGCAGTTCGAGCTGCAACGCTCTGAGGTCGGCAAAGGCGGAATTGTCCGCGATCAGGGCTTGCACCAAAAGGCACAAGACAAGATTGTCGCCTTTGTGACGCGTTTGGGCCACGAGGTAACTGGAATTGTTCCGTCTGCCATTACAGGCGCGGACGGGAATCAGGAATTTTTTGCATGCATGCGAAAACGATCGGCTTAATAGCCCACACGGGGAAACCAGGCATTGCTGAGCTGATCAGCGCAATCGCCAAGGAGTTCGACCGTTTTTCAATCTCGACGCTGTTCGAAAAGGAAACGGCTGAAATTGCCGGCAAGAAATCAGGGCTCTCGATGGCCGAATTGGGCGCAGCAGCAGACCTCCTCGTTGTAGCCGGCGGCGACGGAACAATTCTGCACGTCATTGGGCAACTGGGCGAGATCATCAAGCCAATCTTCGGCATCAACGTCGGTTCGCTCGGCTTCCTGACCTGCGCGAGTTCTTTGACCTATCGTG
>QHPG01000150.1 GCA_003219005.1 Verrucomicrobiota bacterium | reverse complement strand
GACGTGGGAACGCGGCCAGAACTGCCAGTGGTGCACGCCTCTAAACTTCCGGTGCCACTTGAGAAGCGCACCGTCATCATTGTCGATGACGTTCTTTACACCGGACGCACTGCTCACGCGGCGATGGACGCCATCAACTCGTTTGGGCGCCCCGCCCGCATCCAATTGGCGGTGCTGATCGATCGCGGTCATCGCGAGCTCCCCATTCGCCCCGATTTCGTCGGAAAAAATTTGCCGACCGCGACGCCAGAACAAATTCAGGTGCGCCTGCAAGAAACCGACAACGAACCCGACGCAGTCTGGCTGGAAAGGGAATCATGACGATGCGACGCGGATCTGCTCCGGGGAGCACGCGCTGGACTCGTAAAGACTTGCTCGGCCTGCGTGAATTATCAGCAGACGAAATCAATTTCGTTCTCGAAACTGCGAACGCGTTCAAGGAAGTGGGCATTCGCCAGATCAAAAAAGTTCCAGCGCTGCGCGGGAAAACGCTGATGAACTTTTTTGTCGAACCGAGCACGCGGACGCGCACCTCATTCGAGCTGGCCGCTTTTCGCTTGAGTGCGGACGTGATCAATATTTCGGCAACCACCTCCAGCCTCACCAAAGGCGAAACGCTTAAGGACACCGCGCGCAATCTCGAGGCGTTGCACGCCGACATTCTCGTGCTGCGCCACGGCTCCGCTGGCGCGCCGCAGTTTCTGGCAAGTCGGCTGAAAGCGAGCGTGATCAACGCCGGTGACGGCGCGCACGAGCACCCCACGCAGGCGCTTCTGGATCTTTATACGATCCGAGAACGCAGAGGAAAAATCGCGGGCCTAAACGTGGCGATCATCGGCGACATTTTGTTCAGTCGCGTCGCGCGCTCGAACATTTTCGGCCTTCTAAAGCTAGGCGCGCGCGTGACGTTAGTCGGGCCGAGCACTCTCGTGCCGCGCGAGTTTGAAAAACTGGGCGTCGAAGTTTCATACAAGATTGACGAAGTGCTGCCGAAAGCCGATGTGATAAACCTTTTGCGGATTCAGCATGAACGCCAGCGCAGGGAATATTTTCCCGGGCTCGGTGAATACGTCCGCTTGTTTGGCCTGACGAAGGAACGCGCAAAACTTTTGAAGCCGGATTGCCTCATCATGCATCCCGGCCCGATTAACCGCGGCGTCGAGATCGACAGCGACGTCGCGGATGGCTTGCAAAGCGTCATTCTCGATCAAGTCACCAACGGTCTCGCTGTTCGCATGGCCGTTCTTTATTTGTGCGGAGGAATCGCGACGTGAGAAAAGCGCGCGTCATTGGAATTCTGGGGAGCGCGACCATTATTCGCAACGGGAGGGTGATCGATCCCGCAAATAAGCGAGATGAAATCGCGGATCTTTTTATAGCCGATGGTCGAATCACGGAGAAGTCAGAAGTCAGAAGTCAGAAATCCGAAATCGAAGAGATTGACGCAAAGGGATTGATCGTGGCACCCGGCTTGATCGACATGCACGTGCATCTGCGGGAACCGGGATTCAGTCACAAGGAAACGATCGAGTCGGGCGCGCGCGCGGCAGCTGCCGGTGGATTCACCACGGTGGTTTGCATGCCGAACACTTCGCCGGTCGCGGACAATCCCAGCACCATCGCGTGGATAAGAGATCGCGCGGCGGCTGTCGCCTGCGTCAATGTTTTACCCACCGGCGCAATTTCAAAAAATCTGGCCGGCGAAGAACTCGCGCCTATCGGCTCACTCGCGCAGACGGGCGTAGCGGCGATCACGGACGACGGCCACTGTGTTCAAAATCACGAAGTCATGCGGCGCGCGGTCGAGTATGCCTGCATGGTCGATCTGCCCGTGCTCGATCATTGTCAGGATTACAATCTGGTCGCCAACGGCGTCGTGCACGAAGGATACTGGAGCACATTGCTCGGATTACCCGGTTGGCCCGCGGCGGGCGAAGAAGCGATGGTCATGCGCAACATCTTACTCGCAGAACTTTGCGATCATCACATTCATTGCCAGCACATCAGCACGGCTGGCAGTGTGCGACTCATTCGTGAAGCGCGAACGCGCGGCGTGAAGATCAGCGGCGAAGTTTGCCCGCATCACATCGCCTTAACCGACGCAGCGATCCAAAATTTTGACACCAACTTCAAAATGAATCCGCCGGTGCGGCCGCTAGCAGATGTGAATGCGCTGCTGGAAGGAATCGCCGATGGAACATTGTCGATCTTGTGTTCCGATCACGCGCCGCATGCGAATTTTGAGAAGGAAGTGGAATTCGATGCAGCACCGTTTGGGATCATCGGGTTGGAGACAGAGCTCGGATTATTCATTGATCTGCTTGCGCACAAACACGGCAAGATCGGTATCGCCCGATTAATCGAGATGTACACGGCCGAACCGGCGCGTTTGTTGAAGATTGATGCCGGCACGCTATCGATCGGCGCGCGAGCTGATGTAACCCTGATCGATCCAGAGTTGGACTGGACAGTGAGAGTTGATCAATTTCAGTCGGCCTCGCGCAACTCGCCGTTCGACGGCTGGAAACTCAAAGGCCGCGCAGTGCGGACAATTGTAGGTGGGAAAACAGTTTGGAAATTGTAGCGGCGGCCTATGACCGCCGAAAATTTCTCATCCGGCGCTCATAGAGCGCCGCTACAGAATTATCCCAAGTATCCGCCGTGGATGTAGCTTTCCAGGTGCGCGATAGCGGCGCTCTGGCAGGAAATGACGTGTTTGACCAAATCCCCGATCGAAATCACTCCCACCACTTCATCACCGTCAAGCACGGGCAAATGGCGAATATGTTTGTCGGTCATCAATCGCAGACATGTCTCGACCGGCTCGCGCGGATGCGTAACGGTTACATCGGTTGACATAATCTCGGCGACTTTCGTTTCGCGTGAGCGTTTGCCGCGCAGAACCACTTTGCGTGTGTAGTCGCGTTCGGAAATGATTCCCACAAGGCGCTCCTGATCCATCACCAGCAGTGCGCCAACGTTCTTCGCATCCATCATTTCGACCGCTTGGAAAACTGTTGCATCCGACGAAATCGAGAAAACCTCGCGGCTTTTTTGATTCAGGATCGCGCGGATGGTGCCACTCACGTCCATAATGGAAGATTTCAGGATAGACCCACCATGGCCGGCCATGCAAAGCAATTCTAGCGGTCAGCGGCTCGAGCAGCTTTTCTCCGGCAATTATCGCGTCCGCTCTCTGTCGCCAGCGCGTCCTGCCGGTTTTTTATGCCGACATTTCCAGACGATTACTACCTTTGTTGCGGTCCATCGCTCTCGCCCCAGTCACGATCCAATACGGAATGTTGATCATGTAGATGATCAGCAACCATTGATTGAAAATAAACGACAGGCGCATGGTGTGATCGAGGCCAAGATGAAAAGCGAACAGCGCACAACCGAACAGGGCCGCCATGCCGCGATTGAGCAGCGCCAGTGGCGAGCCCAATTCCAGCGCCAACCCGCAGCCGGCGATGAGCACAACGATCCAGCCATGGGTGGCCGCGAAATTCGCCATCGCCAGCATTTGCTCCAGGTCCGCGCGATCAAGCCGGTCGTAGAATGATTGGTAGGCCGCCTTCGCCATCGAGACGGAGATCATTCTTGCCTGAAAAATCCAAAGTCCTTTTGTCACGATGAGCTTTGTGATCCCGGCAACGAAGTAGACAGCGACGATGGTTTGTTGCGACCACCAGATCAGCTGATCTTCCAAGAGAGTGCGCGCTTCACCGGCACGCCGGAGCCAGACTCCGTAAAAATGCGCGGCCGTCTGCGCGAGCAGGACGAGGGAGACAATTTGATAGGCGTGTTGAATTGCGCCTTGGGAATTCGTGACGGCGTTCGCGGCGACGTTCACGAAAAGCGCGAGCGGCAAAGCAAGCCAGATCATCAAGCGCAACACGTAAAGAACCAGCGCGACCACCAGAAGCATGCGGCAAAAAGCGTAAACCTGTGGGTCGAGCAGGAAGTGCAGATTCAGCAGCCGGGCGATTCCGTTAGGCGCGGGAATTTCGTAAAAGGAAAGTCGCGCTGGCGTTGCCGTCAGGACGAGCCAAGCGAAGAGAATTCGCATCACCACCCGCTCGTACAAGGCGTATTCGCGCATGCGCTTGATTGCGCTCATTCGTGCGTCGCGAGCGTCTGTGTCTGGAGCACCAACTCGTGCGCCTCCAGGCGGATGGTGAGGTGTTGCACGCGTAAACCATGCAGCAAATTTCGTATCTGTGGATGCACGCTGGCGTGCCGGTCGATATAGCGGAGCAACGCCTCTCCCGCCGTGTGTTCCGCAAGTGCCACCCGCGCCGTCGACGAGCCTGCCGTTTTCTTTAGCTCCGCCCGTCGCCATCCATAGAAGATCTTGTTCAATGTCGAATTTAACAGGTCAAAGCCCATGGTGCTGAACGGGGTGCCTTGCGCATCCGTGAGATAGACCAGAGACGTGCGGCTGTTGAAGGAGGAGTACATCGGAAAGTTCGAGAACGGATAATTCTCACGCAGCCCGAGGCAGAGCAGCGTCATTACGAACAGGCATTTGAAGCGGGTGCGCTTCAGCCACCCGAGCGCGGCGGCGAGCCGAAGCGGAACCGGCCGTTTACAACCGATCACTTCCAAAATGTGGCGGACCATCTACTTGAGGTGGTTGAACGCTTCGGACAGTAGCGTCGTTGGCGGTAGACGCGCTCAACATCCTCATGTGGTTGCTCCCGTTGACACGGCCCGGCCGAGTCCACGACCTGGCTGCTCGCCTTTGAGCTTGGCTCCGATACAATCACCGAGAAAACACTGTCACATTTTTCCTGCGGCCGGCGCAATACAATTTTGGGTCGGCGCATGCGAACGATATCGGGACGGACATGGAGTGACTGCGCCAGGCTCTAGGCCGCCGCATTATTGTGACAGAGTTGAGGCTCCAAACTGTCGAGTCACTGATCTTTTCGGTTGATCCGAAACAGGCCGCGGTAAACGCTTCCCTCCTTGCTTCGCTGAAGCCGAGTTTCACGCTCATGGCTCTATTTCCAGTGGCGCCCGCAATCTGGTTAATAGTCAATATTAAAGGCAATTTCACGGGGAAGGCCGCGTTTTTCGGTATAGCCGTACCCATCATCGTGGCACTGAGTTTTACAGAGCATTATCTCAGGCGCAACGATCAGACCGTTAATCAACTGTCTGAAACCCTGCGGACGATCCGCGGAACGCGAAGAAGTCACCCTGAGAGGCGCCCACCCGTAGCGGCCCCGAAACGGCTCGTAGAATTTTGTCATGAACTTCTGGGCCGCGCGCAATGACAGGTCCGCCGGGCGCAATGTAGCGGAAGCTTCGCACGCGATGATCGCAGCGCCGTTCAAATCCACCGTGCGAACTTGGTCATCGGAATCCGACGGCTGGCCAAATAACAGGGTGTCCGTGCCGCTGCCGGATACATAGTCCGCCACGCCACTGCTGCGCATTCTCAGTCGCGGTTTTCCCTTTACCGTGACCGGCTCGCTGAAGACAAGCGCAATTTGCCCCCTTATCACTCGCAATTGCTGAATTATCGGGCCGGACTCGTTTTCGGGTTTCCATTTGCCTCCGAAAGTCCATGCGGCGGTGATTTCCCTTGGCTTCGGCGAACCGGAGGCGGACGAAAGATTGTTCGCAAACCAATCAAAGTCGCCGCCATTTCGGTGGCAATTGTAGAAATACGAGCGCTCGCCCCAGACATTTTGCTTGTCTAAATCCGCATTGCGCTGGATGTCTGCGTCAGTGGGCGGGCCACCCTTTAGCGGGAACGTTACCCGACGAATCGGCTTGTCCCTCATTTTGGCGGAAAACTTGCAGTCGAGAAAATAAAACTGCGCGTCAACGTGATGCCGTCCGAGACTGAAACTGGTCGCTCCGTCGAAGCGGCAGTTGCGCAGGACGAATTTCATGTCCGGGTCGAAGCTGCCGTCATGCCACACGGCGGCGGTTTTTGTGTACGCGTGAAAACTGCAATCGGTCACATAACACCAGCCACGCGGGCACGCGAAATCGACGGAGCCGCTGAAATTACAGCGCGCGTGATAATAACGGCCGGGTTCGCCAGGGCCCAGCGACACGGTGTCCCCGCCGTGGCTCAACACATTGCAATCCACGATCACCGTGCGATCGCCAGTACCGTAAACCGTGAACGTGTGCGCGAGCATGTTGCTCGCCGTGTTTTCCACCGTGAGATTTTCTAAGACAAAATCGTTGGCCCGATTCAGGTTAATGACCGCCGCCCCTAAGTCGTCGGGATGCGCCACGAAATCGTCTTGTAACTGCGAAAACTCTATGCGCGTTCCCTTGCGGCTTTGCCCGCGCAACGTGACAAAGGAAGCATCCACGCGAATTTTTTCCCGATACGTTCCGTTTTTGACGAACACCACAATGCGCTCGCGATTGATGGCGGGAATAGACGCGATCGCCGCTTGAATGGTTTTGAAATCCCCGCTGCCGTCGACGGACACGACGATATTGGGCTTCGGCAGATTCCCGGCGAACTTGGAACACGATGGAACGAGCAAAGCCGGAAGAAGCGACGCCAACAAGACGATTGGGCGATCCATGCCAAGACTATTGTGGCACCAGTTTTGCGAAAACAAGGAAGCAATTGTGCGTAGCGCGAGTTTCCGTCTCCTCGGGTGGGTACGGGTCGTAAAAATGGCGTTCGCTCCGGCTTCTCTCATCGCGCGGTTCTGATTGGCAAGCGAAACCCAGCACGCTGAATCTCATTCGTCATTGCCGACGCGGAATGACTTTTCAAGAACTGTCCTTGGAACTGCTGCGCTTCGTACAAGACCTGTGTAATCAGATTAATTCAGCAAAAGCTTTGATAGAACGCCCTTGGGTAGCCAGTGGCATAAACGCCGGCGTGCCGATCACGCCGTGCCGCAGGGTTAATCGACCGCGCTGCGCTTTCTATTGTAGATCTTATGCGAGAAGGTTCAAAGATCCTCTTGAAGCTTCGAGATTGGTGGCGCATGAGCACGCCACTTTACATCGTTCCCGGAAGCGTCAAGATGAACACATGAGCAGTGATTGGGCTAGCTTGAAGCGATGCGACAAGTCTTCAGCTCGTTCATTGGTTGCAAGGGTCGGACGACTCGCGTACTGGAGCGCAGTCGCAGTTATTTTCGCGTGGGCGGCTTGGTTGCGATTCCGGCTACCGCTCGACCCGATCGCCGACCACGGCACCTGGGGCTATCTATCGCCAGCGTTGAGAAAATTAATCGGCGCGGAATTTGGCCATACCTACGGGCGCAACTTTATTTATCCGGGATTCCTGTTTCTGCTGTTGCGTGCGTTTGGAGATTTTCGTGCGATCACTGTCGCTCAACATTTTCTCGGGCTCATAGCAGGCGGGGTGTTATTGCTCACGTGGCGCCGCGCCCGTGCTTTCGTGCCAGATCCGCGAGTCGGTCGCGGCGGTCATTACGCACTGGGATTGCTCGCGGCTGCGGTTTTTCTTTTGGCGAGCGGACCCATTCGGTTTGAGACGCAACTTCGGCCTGAAGGCGTGTGCGCGTTTTTGTTCAGCATCAACCTTTACCTTGTCATCCAATTTGTTGCTTGCTGCTTCATCGAGAACCGACCAACAGCCGCGGCCGCTTATGGGATCGCAGCCGTGTTCAGCTCGATCTTACTGGCTTCTGTCAAACCAAGTTTCGCGCTAGTTGCGACTGTCGCGCTTCTGCCGATTAGTATGTTTTTCTTCCGACGGGGCTGGCTCTGGCAAAAGATCGCGCTCGGTGGCGGCGCGGTGGCGAGCGCCGCGTTGTTATTGTTGCCGGAGCACTTCCTAAGCCGCAATGACGAGGAAAGCCAGACCCTCTTGCCGACCGCGCTTTTCGTGATTCACGCCGATCTGATCCGCGATCAAATGGCAGAGGATATCCAGCGCAATGCGAAAGTTCCGTATTCTCGGGAGTGGCTTGGACGTGTTCACTCCATACTTAGCGCCGAGATTGGAAAATCTAGTGCCGCTGGTTCGGTGCATTATTCCACGCTCGGCTTCGATCCTGGTTATCTGATGTACAACCGAAGCTCAATCGCACCACAGTTACACAAGCAATTCGCTAACAATGTGTCTGCTCTTTGCGCGTTTTATTGGTTCTACTACTGGCGAATCTGGCAGCAACGCCCGTTCCTCGTCGTCAAAAAAATCGCGCGCCAAATGGCGATTTTTTATCGCCCGGTGTGCCCCGCTTACAACAGTCGAAAGTTCTGGTCGCTGACCGATGTATATGAATGGTCGATATTTTCCCTCGACTCCGAGCCTTATCGCAAAATTTGGGCGACTTACCGGCCCGCGGTGGACTTTATGAATCGCACGGCGGTGCTGGCGCAGAGCGCCCCGGTTATCGAACAACGAGCGTATATCCGCAAGCCGCTTCTTTTTCTGGCTAAAACGTATCTGGTGTCGCTTTTCATCGCGCTCGTGGTAGGCGCGGCAGTTTTATTCCATAAAAGGCGTCGGAGACGTGTGGGATGGTTGGCGGCACTCGTCTTGTTTGTGTACTCATATAATCTGGCGAATTGCCTCGAAGTTGCAGTCCTTCATTCGCTGCACGATCCTCGCTACAAGACCGTGCAAATGTTCTTTACCATTCTCGCGCAATTTCTTGCCCTATGGTTCATTGTTGAATTCGCCCTTGAAATGCGGGCTCGTGCAAAAACATCTGTTCTCGACAAATGCTCCATGCAAAGAACAGCAATCTCATGACGCGCGCGAGTAAAGTTGCACTGGCGTCAGGGGTTATTCGTCGTTCGCGAACTGAAGGTTTGTTGCGCGTTTACGCCAAACAAATCCGTTGACAACCTGCCCCTCCGCTTGGGAAGTCAACACTCGTTTTGACTACCATTCAGCGTGCTGGCGCGATCAGTCCCGAAAGCTTTTGGAAGCGGCTACAGCTTTGGCCCGCGCCCGATTTACCTGCAACTCGGCCAAGTGCTTTTCCGACCACTGACAAAGAGCGTGTAACGGCTCAATCAAGGTCCGGCCCAATCTCGTCAGAGAGTATTCCACTTTCGGCGGCACGACTGGATGGACTTTCCGTTGCACGAGGCCGTCGCGCTCGAGGCTGCGCAAAGTCTGTGTGAGCATCTTTTGCGAAATCCCGCCGATCGCGCGTTGCAGTTCTGCATAACGCATCGTTCCGCGCGCCAGGATCTGAATAACGAGCGCGGTCCATTTGTCGGCAATCCGGTCCAGCACAAGTCGTGACGGGCATTGCGGTTCCAGCACTGACGGAGGCGAAGACGTTTTAGCCATGCCTTCTTTTAATCCAAGCACCAGCGGAGAGCAACATTCCAAATGGTATGTATAGTTTGGACCGGCATGTAGTTGACGACTGGATTAGTCGGCTCGAAATTTTCAGAGTATGACAACGACGAATTTCGAACGGGCTGCGCGACCGGAATTCTTGTTTGCCGAAGCAAACTCGGAACGCCTATCGCGTAATGAGACAGCAACGGGGACCGCAGACGCAGCGCTTTTAGACGAATACTCGCGCGCAGTCGTGAGCGCGGTTGAGCGCGTCGCGCCTTCCGTCGTGAACATCGAAATCCAACAACGGGACAAAAATCAGCCGCGCGATATCGCCGGGAACGGCTCTGGTTTTATCATCACACCCGACGGTTTCATTTTGACCAATAGCCATGTTGTCCACGCTGTAACTCGCATTGTTGTGAATCTTTCGGGCGGACGCGATTACCCCACACAGCTCATTGGCGATGATCCAGAAACTGATCTGGCAGTGATCCGGATCGATGCGGCGCAGTTAGTTCACGTGCGCCTGGCCGATTCCGAAAACTTGCGGGTTGGCCAGCTGGCGATCGCGATTGGTAATCCATTCGGTTTCCAGGCGAGCGTGACCGCGGGCGTGATCAGCGCGCTCGGTCGCTCGATGCATTCGCAATCCGGTCGTTTGATCGACAACATCATTCAGACCGACGCCGCGCTAAATCCGGGCAATTCGGGCGGACCGCTGGTTAACTCCGCGGGAGAAGTGATCGGCGTGAACACGGCAATGATTCGGCCGGCGCAAGGCATCTGTTTTGCCATCGCGAGCAACACAGCCAGGCTTGTCGCCGGATTGCTGATTCGCGACGGGAGAATCCGGCGCAGCTACATCGGTGTCGCCGGTCAAAATGTGCCGCTGCATCGACGCGTGGTTCGGTTTTACGACTTACCGCTCGAAACATCCGTGCTTGTTGTTTCAGTTGAGAAGAACAGCCCGGCCGAACGGGCTGGATTGCGCGAGGGTGATCTTATTGTGGGGTTCAATAGCCAGCCCATTGGGAGCGTGCACGATCTGCACAAAGTTTTGGTCGGCGAACAAATCGGCGTCGGGGCCAGCCTGACCATCATTCGGCACACCGAGAAATTGGAGTTGCCGATCCTGCCCGCTGAATCGCGATAACTAGGGATGCCGCGCTGCGGCGTCCTGGACAGCGCGGTGCGCTCTCCCTACCATTCATCGTCCTTGATGAAAATTTTAGTCATTGGGAGCGGCGGCCGCGAACACGCGTTTGCATGGAAACTGCGGCAGTCTCCGCATGCGGAGCATATTTTTTGCGCGCCGGGAAACGCGGGCACTGGCGAAATTGCGGAGAATGTCGCAATTCCGGCCACCGATTTGGATGGACTGGCTCGGTTCGCCAAGGAAAATCGTATCGATTTAACTGTAGTTGGTCCGGACGATCCGCTTGCTGCCGGAATTATCGATCTGTTTGCGTCTGAAAAATTGCGCGCGTTTGGTCCGACCAAAGCCGCAGCCCGAATCGAGGCGTCTAAAATTTTCGCGAAAGAATTGATGCGCACGCAACAAATTCCCACTGCCGAAGCGCGAACATTTTCCGATAGCAGCGAGGCGCTGCGTTACTGCGAGCGATTGAAATTTCCGGTCGTGATCAAGGCAGATGGCCTTGCGCTTGGCAAAGGAGTAATCATTGCGCCCGATATGGTTACCGCAAGCTCGACCATCGATGAGATGATGAATCAAGGCCGGTTTGGCAAAGCCGGGCGTCGCATCGTGGTCGAGGAATTTTTGCGCGGCACGGAATGCTCGTTGCACGCCCTGGTGGACGGAAAAAATTATCTTCTCCTGGAATCGGCGCGCGATCACAAGCGCGCGTTGGACGGCGATCAGGGGCCGAACACTGGCGGGATGGGCGCCTTCAGTCCAGCCGACAATTGGACCAGCAAATTGCAAACGCAGGTCGAGGCGGAAATAATGCAGCCCCTCCTGCATGGTCTTCTCCAACGGCGAGTCGAGTTTCGCGGACTTCTTTATCCAGGCGTGATTATCACCACCGATGGTGCGCGTGTGCTGCTCTGCGGTCACAGTTGTGCTGGCATCCGCCGGCTATCCCGGCAAATACGAAACTGGAAAATCGATTTCAGGTCTCGACGACGCAGCGAAGCTCGAAGATGTCCGAATTTTCCATGCAGGAACTAAACGCGAGGCTGGTGAAATTAAGATCGCTGGCGGCCGCGTCCTCGCGGTCACCGCGCTTGGGTCAACCCTCGAAGCCGCGCGGGCACGCGCGTACGAAGCTGTCTCCCGCATCCATTTCGAGAACTGTCATTACAGGCGCGACATTGCTCTAAGTGCTGTTGCGGCTAACATCGACAAGTTACCGTGATGTCTCGATTTTTGCAGGCCGCGTTTGCCATTTGCATTTTCGCTGTGAAAGTCGGCGCGCAATCGCCGGTGTCTATTTCGCCTGCACCGGCGCCTCCGGGAAGGTTGCCGCAGGCACCGTCGAAATCGCCTGCAGTGCCAGCGGCTTCGCCGTCAGCCACACCGACTACAGAAGATTTGGTCAATTCGTTAGGCCCAACCGATCTGCAGGCGGTCATCACGCTGCTGAAAAGTAATTTCACAGATCCAGACGCAATCACCGACACAGAGCTGAATAGAGCAACCGTCGAAGGTCTGCTTGTGCGGCTGCCGCGCGGCGTAATGCTTTTGCCCGGCAAGGAGAATCCATCGGCTGCAGCGCCAAGCGCCCTTTACAGCGAGATTATCGCAGGGCACATCGGCTACGTGCGCGTCGGGTCGTTGAACACCGCCAATCTTCAAGCCTTGGACAAAAGTCTCAGCACTTTCGGCGGCAAGAAGGTGAATGCGCTCATCATTGATCTTCGGGCCAGTCAGGCAACGGATGATTTGGCGCTGGCTGCGGAATTTGCGAAGCGTTTTTGTCCGAAGGGGAAAGCGATCTTAACCTTGCGCAAACCAACTGGACGTCAGGATCGCGTATTTAGTTCTGATCGTGATCCGGCATTTCGCGGCCTGGTGATGGTGATGGCTGACGGCGATACGGCCGGCGCGGCCGAAGCGATCGCGGCTGCACTGCGGTTTTACGACAAAGCGCTAGTTATCGGACAACCGACTGCAGGTCGCACAGCTGAATACTCCGATTTACCATTGCCGAACGGCAAAATCCTGCGTCTTGCCGTCGCTGAAATGATTTCGCCCGAAGGACGTTCCTTATTTCCAGAGGGAGTAAAGCCAGACTTGCCTGTCGAGATGTCGCTGGCGGAGAAGCGACAGATTTTTCAATTAAGCGGCGAAAAGGGAATGAGCCCGTTTGTTTACGAAGCAGGCCGGCCACATATGAACGAAGCGGCGCTCTTGGCCGGAACCAATCCCGAGGTGGAAGCAGCAGAAGCAGCGCAGCAACGCCGCGGGCGCGCGCCGGAAAAGCAGCCGCCGCACGATCCAATCTTGCAACGCGCGCTGGATGTAATCACCTCGCTGGAGGTTTATCAAAAGCGATAGCGTCGACTGCTTCGACGACGATCCAGTCTTCGATTAGCTTTACCTGTCGCTCCCGAGTCTTGTTTTCCGTGAGCGAACTGTAGTATTCTTCGACTTCGCTCAGGACGACAGTGATGTGACACCGCTCGAAGAACGCATCGGTTACAAATTCCGCAATTCGCTTTTGCTGGCGGAAGCACTGACACATCCTAGCCTGGGCCATGAAGCGCAACGGTATCATTTCGATTATCAGCGCCTGGAGTTTCTCGGCGACGCTGTTCTCCAGCTCGTCATTACTGAATATTTGTTTCGTAATTTTCGAGGCGAAGCCGAAGGACAACTAACCAAATTGCGTTCGCGGCTGGTGTCTCGCGAAGCATTGAGGATGCATGCTGCCACGCTCGATCTCGGACGCTACATTTTGATGGGCCGCGGTGAAGAAGCCAGCGGTGGCCGGGAACGAACATCCACATTGGCCGATGCATTCGAAGCGCTAATCGGCGCCCTTTACCTCGACGGCGGCCTCGAGGTGGCCAAAAAGTTCATTTTGACGCAGACCCGTGCCGATCTCGAGGAATTGGCGGAAAAGCCCGTGGACATTAATCCCAAAGGCGATCTCCAAGAGTTGTTGCAAAGCATTTCGCCGCATAGTCCGGCGTATGAATTGG
Organism: Verrucomicrobiota bacterium; assembly: GCA_003219005.1. Classification (GTDB taxonomy): domain Bacteria; phylum Verrucomicrobiota; class Verrucomicrobiia; order Chthoniobacterales; family UBA10450; genus Udaeobacter. The sequence continues at coordinate 3,095 of QHPG01000150.1, read as the reverse complement.
TTTCGCGGAGCGGACCGGAACATGAAAAGACGTTTGTCTCACAAGTTGTTTGGGAGGGAATTGTTCTTGGCCAGGGCACCGGCCGTAGCAAAAAACAGGCGGAAACTGTGGCTGCGCTCGAAGCGCTGAAATTGCAACGCTGGGAGAAAAAACTGTAGCCGGAGTCGATGACTCCGGCCGCCGCGATCATCCCTGAGGTTCTCGGGGGCTACGGCCAATGTCTAAGCGCGTCGAGATTTTTGCCGGAAGGCGACGTCCATCGAAAATGTCGGGCAATTGCTTCGGTCACAAATTTCTTCGCCCGCCCGATCGCCACTTCGAGCGACAGGCCGGACGCGAGACCAGCGGTAATCGCCGCTGAATAGGTGCAGCCGGTACCGTGTGTTGCGACGCCTCGGACGAAAGGCGCCGAGAACTCGACAACCTTTCTATCGATAAAAAGAAGATCGACGGCGTCCCCGCCTCGGAGATGACCACCTTTGAGAAGGATCGCAGTCCCAAATTCTATCTCTAGCTCCTTCCCCGCACGATGCATCGATTGCCGATCTTTAATTTCTGTTCCAAGCAACCGCTCCGCTTCATCGAGATTTGGCGTAATCAAGGTAGCGAGCGGAATTAACTCCTTCTCGTAATCTTCGATCGCTGCCGGCTCAAGAAGGGGATCGCCGCTCGTGGCGACTATGACCGGATCGATCACAATTGGAATCCGTTGCCCAGACATTCTGTCTGTGCCTCCTATCGCCTTCGCCACGGCAGAAATAATTTCCGCGGAGCAAAGCAGGCCCGTTTTGATCGCGCTGATCCGGAAATTTTTAACGAGCACTTCGATTTGCTCGCGAACAATCCCCGCGCTCACCGGCTCAATCTGCGAAACTTTTCCGGGAATTTCCGCGACGATGCAGGTCACGGCGTTCAATCCATAAACACCGAGAGCGGAAAACGTTTTCAGGTCGGCCTGAATACCAGCCCCGGCGCTGCTGTCCGAGCCTGCGATGGTTAGCGCGACGGGCACTGTAGCGGCGCTCTCTAAGCGCCGACCATCTTGCTTGGCCATTGGATTCGGCGGCCACAGACCGCCGCTACAGGATTACGCGCCGTCCCCGTCGTTACCGATCGCTTCGACCGGACAGCCTTCCATTGCTTCTTTACAGAGTCCTTCTTCTTCCGGTGTCTCTGGCTGTTTATAGACGTAGGAATGGCCGCCGTCATCGTTTCGTTTGAAATTGGCGGGCGCGGTTTCGCGGCACAAATCGCAGTCGATGCATTGATCATCTACGTAGAATTTGCCGGGGACGTTCTCGGCGTATTTGTTTGCGGCGTCGGCCATGATTTTTCCGTAAAAAATGAAGGGGAAGGTTAGGAAGAAACTCTCCCTACGCAATCAATTTGGCTGCTGATACGCCTGCACGCAACCCTCACGACCTATGAGCGCGTTAAATCGTTGAAAGAAGGCCGCTAGCCCGTTATCACTCGATTCACTGGGTGGTTTACAGATGTCGTGACTCTCCCGGTTCGGACGCATGAAGAAAGAAGCCGCGAAAAACCTACGAGCTTTTGCCATTGAGCTGGCGGTTTATGCCGTTCTAGTCACCTGCTACTTTTTCCTGGTTCTTCATCTTTTGGGTGAATGGCTGTATCACCTCGAGGCGCGACATCGCTACACCTATGCCGTAGTTGCAATTTTGCTCATCGCCGTGCAGGCCGTTGCTTTGGATGCGGTGACGACGCTGTTGTTTCGCTTCTTACGCCGCCGCGGGAGATAAGTCATGTTTTTCCCAATCTCCAACGCGCACATCAACCCGATTTATCTGGTCGTTGTCGGCTTTATCATTGGAATTTTGGGTGGATTCTTTGGAGTCGGCGGAAGTTTCATTGCGGGCCCAGCGCTGCGGCTGATGGGAGTAGATTGGAATTACGCGGTTGGGACAGACCTGGCGCATATCGTGGGTAAATCGATCGTCGCGGCCAAACAGCACCGCGCGCTAGGGAATGTCGATCTCAAATTGGGATCGATTATGGCATTCGGAACAATTGGTGGCGCAGAATGCGGCGCGCAGTTGATTCAGGCTCTAAAGCGCGCTGGTAACGTAAACATGGTAGTCAGCTATGTCGCGATCGTCGTCTATTTGGGCATTTCGGTCTTCATGCTCTGGGAAAGCCGAAAAACCCTGCAGTCAGACAAAAGGCGATCGCAGGCCGGGCTTGTGAAGGGTGCGGAGTCCAAAAAAGATCGCTCTGCATTCGGGCCTGTCACTCGGAGTATTCAACGGGTGAAAATTTGGCCGATGATTGCGCTGCCAACTTCTGGCATCCGGGAAATTTCCCTCTGGATCGTGCTTCTGGTCGCCTTTGTTGGAGGAATCTTCAGCGGTTTCCTCGGCGGCGGTGCAGGCTACATTCGGATGCCCTCGATGGTTTACGTGCTGGGGGTTCCTACACATCTGGCAGTGGGAACCGATCTTTTCGAGATCGTGATTTCAGCCAGTTATGGAACGATTAGCCACGCGATCAAAGGCAACGTGGATATTCTGATCGCGCTGGTCATGCACACCGGCGCAGTCATCGGCGCGCAGATCGGCGTGGTCGCTACGCAATATTTCGCCGGCCCGAAAATTCGTCTCGCCTTTGTCCCGTTGCCATTGATCGGCGCGGCCATTGTTATTTACACGCTCATGACCGGTCACAAGCTCTAGTAAATGAAAATTTTAATTTGCAGCGACGGGACGCCCTCGGCCGAAACAGCAATCCAGCTTGGAGGATTATTAGCCGGCCCACTCAAAGCTGAGACGACGCTGCTTGGAATTGCGGAAACATCGCAGGATGAGAGTCCCTTGCGGGAGACGCTTCAAGCGCAGGCGCAATCGCTCCAAGCACGCGGTGTGTCGGTGGATATCATGGTCCAATCTGGCGAGCCGGTGCGCCAGATCACCGACCATACCTCAAAAGCCGCCTATGACTTGGTTGTCATCGGTGCGCGCTGGACTGGAGCGACGGGGCATTACTGGCGCTCAGCAAAGACTTACGAAGTGATCAAAGCCATCCAGCCGCCGGTGCTCGTGGCCATTGGCGAATGTAAACAATTGACGCGTTTCTTA
>QHPG01000149.1 GCA_003219005.1 Verrucomicrobiota bacterium | reverse complement strand
CCGCTCGCTAGAGATCACGGAGCACGCCGAGACTGTTACAATTAATTAAGCTCCGAGAACTCGGGCTCTCAAGGCGCGGGAGCGCCGGGTGGTAAAATTAATCGCATTAAAAATCCCTGAGCGGCGACGAGCGTGATGATTTCTCCAGAGCGTTTTAAAAAATATTGTAGCGACCGGACTGTGGCCGGTCTGCCCAAGCGTTGCTTTTTACACCAGGAAGACGGTCCACCTGCCTCCGCGAAGGCTTCGGCATAGCAGGCAGGGCCGTGGCTACAGGGGCTAGGGTTTTATTTAACCCACTCTAATTGCGTTGAGCGTTTCTCTTGTACAAACAAAAGCGCCCCGCCGTGGCGGGGCGCTTTGAATTAAGCTAAACTGCTAAACGTTAATAGATCAGGGATAGATCAGGACGTTGCCAGCTTCGGGACTACAAGTTCCTGAAACGTCGCCAGTCATCGCGCCGACACTGGCTTGGAACTGAGTGCAGCCGCCCCAGTAGCCTTCCTGGGCTTGGCCTGATTTAAAAACGGCTGCGTCGCCGCCTTTATGGAGCACCACGAAGCCCTTTATGCCGTAGGGAACGTCCGTACTCACCATCGCGGTGTCATAGATGTAATTGTGGGTAGCGGCAAAGATCGTGTTTGAAGTGTCCACGTCTTTAACTTGGTAAACTTTTAGCGCGCTTGTGCCGCCGGTAAAACCAACACTCTCCGGAGGGGTACCGTTGACGGTAAGCGTCAGGTTAGCGCTAGGGGCGCTCATGAGCTTTTGAATATCGCCGGCTCTCAGATAGCCAGGTGAGACTACCGAGTTGAGGAAGCCTTCCAAGTCTGCTGCGCCGGCACCGGCGTTTTGATCGCCGCACCATGCCAAAAGCGGGTCGCCGGTGGCGGCGCCGTCATTGGCCATGGAGAACTGAGCCAGATAGAGCTGGCGTCCGTTGTTCAGGGTGCCGGTCAACTGGGCCTTGGCGAGCGCCGACGTTAACGCGGGCACAGCCAGAGCGGCCAGAATTGCGATAATCGCAATCACGACCAGTAGTTCAATCAGCGTAAACGCTGTGAATGGTTTAGTTAGTTTGATTTTCATATTTGGTTTTTTTAGCTGCAGTTGTTCTGAGGGTTTTTGCCTGCAGTAGTCCCGCGACTGCGGGACAAAAGCGGTGTCTCAGAGGGTTGGTTTTGTTCTGGGGTTTTGGGTTTCGGTTGTTTTTGGTTCGTTCTCAGGGGTTTGGTCTGAGGATGGGGTTTATCGCAGGCGTAACAGATAATGTCAACAATTATTTTTACTTCTTTCAGGCGGCAACAAGAATTGCGCAGTCTTTCGCAAGATACGGTGGAATAGAGGCCGCAAACCTGATGGGATTCACCGAACCCAAAACCCCGCTGAAGCTTTCGGAGTTTAGATGAATCCCTCCTCTCATTTTCATCGCAGCTGCAACGGATGCGAAGCAACGGCCAGGCTTTCAAATCGCGGAGGGCGCAGAGAGCAGAGCAAGGTTCATCCACAGATTAGTCGTCGGTAATTTTACCGCAGAGGACGCCGAGATCGCGGAGACCAGAAGGTTTGCACAAGAAGAAACAGTCCGGCAACTGCCGGATCAGAATCCATTTTGTTCGATTCTGTGAATGGAGCTGATGGGATCAGCGACATAGAAGGCAAAGCCGCGTCGGGCAGCGGCGAGCGAGCGGGGAAGTGAGCGAGTTTCAATTCTTTCTTAATCCTCTGCGTCCTCTGCGGTGAAAAATCCGTGCCATCCGTGGTTTTCCCTTCGTGTCTATTCGTGTTCATTCGTGGTTATTTTAAGCGTGCAAACGCGCAGGACTTGCCGCAAGAAAGATTCATGAACATCACCAAAAATCTCGGAATGCTTGTGCTCGCCATCTATCTGATTCTTGTTGGAATCGTCGCTCTCTTTCACGTCGCTATCCCCGTAATCGTGACCGGAATCCTGGCGTTGGCAGCCGGCATTTTGATTCTGATCGGCAGATAGCGGCTAGGAGAAAAACTGAGAATTCTGTCCAAATCTCTGCGTCCTCAGCGGCCTCTGCGGTGACTGTGAGCTTTCCTTCTTTACCGCAGAGGTCGCAGAGATCACAGAGGGAAGAAGCAGAAGTGATCGGCATTCCTACAGAACGCCCACCGCTCGTGAGATGAGCAAGATCAAAATAGTGAGCGAGATCAAAATCTGAATCATCGCCAGGACCTTCGCCCAGCGCGCAAGCAGTGGCGCGTCGGTGGGGCCAAAGGTTGAGCTTTGGGTGAAAGCAACAAATAGATAATCGACGAAACGCGCTCGCCAGCGCGCACAGGCAAATTGGGAACGCTCATCGTGCGGGATTTGCATCTGCGGAAAAAGGAAGCTGGTGCTACCGAATTTGTTTTCGCTGTGGCGCAGGGTTGGCCCGCCGCCGTCCAGTCGCCAATACCAGAGAGCGAACACGATCACATTGGTTAGCCAGAGCAAGCCGCCTGAACGCAGCAACTGCAAGGGGGATTCCTTGTGGGAAGGCAGTGCGCGCACGAGCAAAATTACCGATCCGATCAACGCCAGGGTTGTAATTCCATTAATAAGAACTCCGAGCGCGCGATTGAGTGAAAGTTTTCCAACGCGATGGCTTACGACTGTGGGGATGAGTAAAACCACGATCACAGTGGGCACTAACCAAGTGGGACCGACAACCAGGTTGGACGGCAGCGCGACATAAATTGCGCCGATCGCGAGAAAGGCCAGCAGCGCCTGCCAACGCGGTTCCGGTTTATCAACGTGATCCTGCGCCGCGTTCATCACCTCGGCTTATAGCGAGAATTCGTTGCCGACGCGAGCGTTCCCTTTTGGTTCCCATTTAGTGCAGGAGCGCATAAGCTATAGGCCCAATCGATTTTCTGACTGCGAATTACAAAAAGAATGTCGAATGTCGAATGCCGAAGGAATGACAAAATCCGAATGTCCAAAATGCGCATTGTTCCTTTGCCATTTGAGCATTCGGGCTTCTTTCGTCATTCGTCATTCGTGCTTCGTCATTCCATCCATTCGCGCCTGCCTCGCCGTAGCGAAGCAGAGGCGGGTGATTCGCGGGCTACTTAAAAAATGCGCAAACTTCTGATCACGCTTGGAGTTCTTGTCCTGTGCGGCGTCGCAATCCTCGCCGCGTGGATTTTTGGCGGCCACCAGGTCTCAATGTTCATCGATCGGTTCGGAACGATTAAAATCGCTTCCGCGCCGGTTCACTCGGTCAGCTACGAAGGCAGCGGAACGGGCGGCTGGCTCACGGTCAACGACGTCCATTTGAGTCTGAACGATATACATCCAAAGATCGCTCTCAGTATCGGCTCGACCAAAGACGACGAATTTGCCGTGGCGCGCGGCGGAAAAGTTTTCGCTCTCGGCGCGCTTACGTCCACAGGAGAAAATGGCGGCGACCATCTTGCCGTTGTGCCACAGACGGGAGATGAAGCGTTTCTTGTGACGCGTCGCAGCGCTCTGAGTTGGCCGACCCCGTTTGATTTCAACTTCATGACTGGCCATTCGCCGTCGTGGAAACGGCATATGTATTATGAGCTGCGCTGGAAAAAACCGTCCGGAGCGACTCTCGATATGCTTTGGCGTTACGAGCAACCCTTCTACGGGCAACAGCTCGTTCCGGGTGACGGCTGGGGAAGCGGATTCAGCGTCCAACAAGGTACGACCGGTCTCATCCGGGTAGAAATCAAGGAATAACGGCTGCCCAAGCCGTCGCTCCTTGAGTGGCGCGCAGTTCGCTGCATCGTTTCTTCTGTGCGACCTTCGCGCAAATTCCAAAAGCTGTTTTCGCTCGACGCGGTGCAAAGCCTCTGGGAGCACATCTGCCGCTGGACTCATCCCGTGAGCGCGCGGCGGATCCTCGCGACGATTGATCAGGCTGAATTAGAAAGGCTGCGCCAACATTATCCTTACCGGCCCAACGCGCGAAGAATCAACGCCTACGAAGACGCAACGTACTGGATCGGCGTTAACGTCAAGCATGTCCAGGACCTGTGGCTCGATCGCGCGCCGCCTCTTGATATTCTCGACCTGGGCTGCGGCGCCGGTTATTTTCTCTACGTCTGCCGCCTCTTTGGCCACGAAGGACTCGGCCTGGACATAGATGAAGAGCTGTTTTTCCGCGGCACGACGCAGTTGCTCGGGGTTCGCCGAATCATCGCGCGAATCCATCCGCAAACACCGCTGCCCGATCTCGGGAAAAAATTCGATCTCGTCACTGGTCATCGCGTCTGTTTTCACTGGATCACACCAGACCAACGGAAGGAATGGACTCCGGCCGATTGGGAATTTTTCATCCACGATATTCGAACGCGGTTCCTCAAACCACGCGGACGCTTGCTCCTTGAAATTAATCCACGGCCGGACGGTTCTTCATTTTTTACGCCAGAGTTGCGGGCCCTCTTTGAATCGCAAGGTGCGCGGATTTTTCGCCGCAAAGCCCTGCTCGCCGCAGACCAAAGCGAACGCCCACGTTTCAAGCAGATTTAAAATTCACCACAGAGATCACAGAGAAATTCAGAACCAGTGTTCCTAGAAACCTTCGTGTCCTTCGTCGTGCAGTCCGGGCCCTAGAGTTTCCAATCTGAACAATCCCAGCCGAGCATTTGCTCAACGTTTGCGATGTCTTCGGCGAACAGGTTGTAGAGAAAAATCCTCTCCTCCCAGTTCATCGCGCGCTCGTATGGCACAACGTTTCTGTCTTTGCTGCGCACCGAACGCAATGGTTTGCAGCCGAGAAACGAAAAGATAGACGCGAGCGTTTCGCGCTGGTGCTCCCTGAACTTTTCGAACTTTGCGACTTTCACTTGCTCGCGCGGAAAAAATTTGAAGAGACGCTCGAGTTGCTGTCCATAAAATCCGCGATCGACATAAGCGAACCGGCGCGCTTCACCCGGAGGCGCGCCGGCGATGCGCGCTTGTTCTTCACGGACGGCATCAAAAAAATCCAGCGGCTCGCGTCCTTTGAATCGTTGCATGTTCCAATGCGCAAAGGCACGGTCCACTGGATTTCGCAGAAGGATCAACAATTTGATCTTCGGGTTGTATTTCCAGATCCGTTCCGCCACTGGCTCGTAATAGATGTAACTGGGCGAGCAATCACCTGCGATCTTTGAGAGAGCAAGCAGCGGATAATGTTTGTGCAATTGCTCGTAATCGGCCCCGGAAACGAACATCGCGTCGTTATCGAAGAAGTGGATTTCCTGCTGATCGCCCATGGTGATGTTGGGATGCTTGCTTAAAAAATAATGCAACGCCGTCGTCCCCGACTTCTGAGCGCCCGCCAGAATGAAATCGAGCCGCTCGATCTTGCGTCGCCTGCTTCGAAACATCGTCATGAATCAAGAGCTGCTAACCTCATCGCGCAATCGGCTTTGCATAAGCAGAAAACCGCGGTCCTGACGTTGGTCGATCTTTTTTTGTAACCTTAAAATTCGTCTGGCTGTCTTAAATACTGCGATGAGTCCTGCTCTGAAGGCGTGTGCGCGCGGGGTGTTAACGTTCCTTCAGATTGTCATTGTTGTCGCCTTCGTTGTATCGCCTGCCGTAATCGCGGCTCTCGGTTGTTTAGGAGCGCGAAAGCGAAGCCGGGCCTGCGAAATTCCTAACGTGCTGTTCGATCGATTCAGGGATCACGCGGCTTGATCGGTAATAGGACAGGAGTTGTCGCGCGCTCGCTAGCGTTTTATGCTCCGCGATGCTTACGGCTTTTTCGATATCACAAAAACTGTGGTCATTTACCATGGCGTGCACAATCGGCTTTGTCGCATCCGCCGCTGCCGACGAAGGGATGTGGCTTTTCAATGCGCCGCCGCTGAAACAGCTCAAAGAAAAATATCAGTTCGAGCCGACACCGCAGTGGCTTGACCATCTCCAAAAGGCCAGCGTTCGCTTCAATTCCGGCGGCAGCGGCTCGTTCGTTTCCGCAAACGGGCTCTGCATCACCAATCACCACGTTGGCCTCGACACGCTGCAGAAGATTTCGAGCGAGAAAAAAAATTACGTCCGCGACGGTTTCTACGCGAAGACGCACGCTGAAGAAGTCAAAGCGACCGACCTCGAGCTGAACGTGCTCATGTCGATCGAAGACGTAACCGACAAGGTAAAAGCCGCGGTACAGCCCAGCATGTCACCGGAAGATGCTAACAAGGCGCGTAGCAATGTCATTGCGCAGATCGAGAACGAATCGAAACAGAAGACCGGATTGCGCTCCGACGTAATCACGTTATACCAGGGCGGCGTTTACAATTTATATCGCTACAAACGTTACGATGACGTGCGGCTCGTCTTCGCTCCGGAACAGCAGGCGGCCTTCTACGGCGGCGATCCGGACAACTTCGAATACCCGCGCTTCGATCTCGATATCTGCGTTTTCCGCGCCTACGAAAACGGGCAGCCCGCGCATCCCCAGCATTACCTTAAGTGGAACAGCAAAGGTCCGGCGGACGGCGAACTGACGTTTGTCAGCGGACATCCAGGCAAGACCGATCGGCAATTAACGACCGATGAGCTCGCCGCGATGCGTGACGGCGAGGTGCCTTACCTGCTCAGTATGCTGAACCGCCGCGAAGTTTTTCTTAATGCATTCGCCGCCCGCAGTTTTGAAAACGCGCGCCGCGTGCGCGAAGACCTCTTCGGCATTCAAAACAGCCGCAAAGCCTTCGTCGGAATCCAGGCCGCGCTGCTCGATCCCGAGATCTGGAATTCCATCGCCGCGCGCGAGATGAAGCTGCGCGACGGCATGCGCCACGTGCCTTCTACAGCACGCTCTTTAAATATGCGCGCCGCCTGCTTCGCGCCGGCGACGAACGGCCGAAACCAAACGGCGAACGTTTCCCCGAGTTCCGCGACAGCAATAAGGAATCGCTCGAGCTCGATCTATTTTCCACCGCGCCGATTTACGATGACGTCGAGCAAATCACGCTGGCTGATTCGCTGACGGATCTTGCCGCTGCCTTCGGCGCGAACGACCCACAGGTGCAGCAGGTCCTCGCCGGCAAATCGCCCCGCGATCGCGCGGCTGAATTGGTCAAAGGAACGAAGTTGAAAGACGTCGCCTTTCGCAAGCAGCTTTACGAAGGCGGCGCGGCTGCGGTCACTGCTGCGCACGATCCGATGATCGAACTCGCGCGCCTCGTCGATGGCCCCGCGCGTGAGGCGCGGAAAACCTTCGAAGCTCAGGATGAAGCGAAGCAGCAAGCTTACGCAGAAATCGCCAAGGCACGCTTTGCCCTCGAAGGCACCAGCACTTATCCGGACGCGACCTTTACGCTGCGTCTTTCTTACGGGCCGCTAAAAGGCTACGAGGAAGACGGAAAACAAATTCCAGCGCTGACGAACTTCGCCGGCCTCTACCAACGCGCCGCCGAGCACAATAACCAGCCGCCGTTCAACCTTCCGAAGCGCTGGATCGATCACAAATCGAAGCTTAACCTCAATACCCCGCTCGATTTCGTCACCACGGCCGACATCATCGGCGGCAACAGCGGCAGCCCAGTCGTTAACAAAGCGGGCGAATTCGTCGGCATCATTTTCGATGGCAACATTCAGTCGCTCGCGCTCGACTGCATTTTTAGCGACAAACAGGCCCGCGCGGTCTCAGTCGATTCCGCCGCCATCACCGAAGCGCTGCGCAAAGTTTATGATGCGAATGCGCTCGTGGACGAACTGTCGACCGCGAAATAATCACGTTTGTCATGTCGAGCGAAGTCGAGGCATCTCGATATTAATCGAAGCGCCCGGTCGCAGAAGTAATAGAGATTCAGGAATGGCCTAAGGCAGCTGCTTTAGCAGCGTCTTCCAGCGCGCCCAAGCTTCGTCGCACGCTTTTTTGTCGCCTTCACGGACGTCTGGATCTGCCGGTTCGCCGGAGCGCATGAACCCGTGACCGGCGCCTTGGTAAAGCACCGGCTCGTATTTTTTGCCAGCGGCTTTCATTAGCTCTTCTGCTTTCGGAATGGTCGCATCTACGCGCTCGTCGTTCTCGGCGTAAAAGCCGTAAACCGGACACGCGATGTTCTTCACTTTGTCAGGAGAATCCGGCGCGACCCCATAGAAAGAATATGCCGCTTTCAGTTTCGGATTTTCATTCGCGTACGCGAAGGTCACTCCCCCGCCCCAGCAGAATCCGCAGATGCCGAGTGTGCCGTTGCACGATGGAATTTTTGTTAATGCGTAATCCGCCGTTGCATCCAGATCGGCTTTGACTTGCTCCTTCGGTAATGCCGAGGTCGCCTTGCGCGCAGCATCGAGATCTTCAAACTTCTGGCCGCTGTGCAAGTCAGGCGCGATGGCGATGACGCCGTTCTCGGCTAACTCGTCACACAAACTGCGAACCCAATCCGTCAGGCCAAAAATTTCGCTGACCACCAGTACAGCAGGCGCTTTGTCTTTGCGTTCGGGGTAAACGACGAACGCCTTGATCGTTCGTGCGCCTGATTTGATATCCACCCAGTCCGCGTGGCGCGGCGATTTGTTCAGGCGGTCTTTCCCGAAATCTTTGATTTCCTCTGCGTGAATACCTTGGATGACGAAAACAGAGACTAAGCCGACAAGGAAACGTTTCATAGCCAGAGATTCCTCGACTCCGCTCGGAATGACAAGTTGTCGATCTCAGGTCGCCGCCGGGACGACAGCCTTACTCTTGAATATCGCGGAATCAATGCTCCATCGGCCCGGTCCGTAAAAGACCATAAATAGAAACAGCCAGCAAAGCACGACGGCCAGTTCACCTTTGTTCAGAATTGGAAAAAATTGTTCGGTCGGGCTTGGCGCATGACCGATCGCCTTACCCGCGGCGTGCACCATGAAATAAGCGACGGCCATTTCACCAGCGGAGATAAAGGCGGCCAGGCGCGTCAGAAAACCAAACGCAATCATCAGTCCGCCGACGAGTTCGATGATTCCTCCCACCAACATCAGACCCGCCACGCCTCCGTGCCCGCCGCCAGGAAAGCCGAGAAGCTTTTGGCCGCCGTGACAGGCAAACATAAGTCCAACTATCAGTCGCATGATGCAGTAGACCGGGTCCGCAAATCGATTCAGAGAGTTCATGGCCGCTCAGGCTGAACGATGTCGAGCGGCCGTGTCAAGCCTTCCGTGATCACGCCGCTTTTTTTGCAGGTTGCTTCTGTTTCCGGCGCGATTTGGCCGCCGGCTTTTTCTTCGCGCCGGTTTCTTCGAGGCTCTTTTGCAGAACAGAAACCAGATCGATCACCTTCGTTGGCTTGGGTGCTTTCTTTGGTTTCTCTTCGATTTCTTTTCCGCCCGCTTCAACTTTTTCTTCGATCACTTCCATGAGCGCTTCGCGGTAATCGTCCTTGTACTTCTCGGGGTTCCACTTTGAACTCATGCTATCGATGAGTGACTTGGCCATGTTGATTTCGCGTTTGCCCACTTCTGTCTTTTTCGGGACATGGAGTTTTTCTGGGTCCGCCAGTTCATCGGCGAAATGCATCAACTCAAGGACGAGCGCGCCGTCCTCCGGCTTCACGCCGGCCAGGTATTGGCGCGTCTTGATCACCACCTTGGCGATGCCAACCTTGTTCGTGTCCTTCAGCGCGTCGCGCAGAAGCGCGTAGGCTTTGTCGCCGCCTTTTTGCGGCTCAAGGTAGTACGGCTTGTAGAAAAACATCGGATCGATCTCCTTCTGATCGACAAAGTCTTGAATATCCACCGTCTGTGTGGCCTCGAGATCAACCCGTTGGAAATCTTCGTTCTTGAGCACGACGTACTTTCCCTTCTCGTACTCGTAGCCCTTGACGATCTCGTCCCAGGGAACTTCCTTGCCGTCCTTCTCGGCAACGCGCTTGTAATTAACCGGACTCAAATCGCTCTTGCGTAGCAGACGAAACTTGAGCTCTTCCCGTCGCGTAGCGGGATAAAGAGCGATGGGAATATTAACCAGGCCGAAGCTGATGCTGCCCTTCCAGATCGCGCGCGCCATACAAAGTTATTTCGCATGTCGCGCCAGTAGCGGCGGTCTATGTGACGCCAGCAATCCTGCCTGCGAGGTTACAGGCCGGATGTTCTTGCGGAAGCCGAGCAGACAGAATTGTCTGCTTCACCCTCACGCGGCCAGTTCGAGTTCCTGGCGAGAGATACCGCGCAGTTCGAAGAGACGAATCAACGTTTCTTCAATCAAATTATTTGGGCACGACGCGCCGGCGGTGATCCCAATGACGGCCGGGCCGTTCGGCAACCAGAAATGTGAAACAATCTCGCGTTTCTCATGCAAATCGTAATGCTTGATCTCAGTGCCGGAAACCAGCCGGGAAGCGTTTAGCACAAAATAAGTTGGCAATTTTTCTTCGCCCATCTCGGCGAGATGCGACGTGTTCGAGCTATTGTAACCGCCCACCACCAGCAGAAGATCCATTGGCACATTGAGCAATTCGCGCAATGCATCCTGCCGCTCCTGCGTGGCCCCGCAGATTGTGTCGAAGAATCGGAAATTCTTCTCAGCAAGCTCAGGGCCGTCGCGATCGATAACGGCCTGCCGAACTCGCCGTTGCACCTCTTCGGTCTCGCCACGCAGCATTGTAGTCTGATTAGCTACGCCGACCGTTTGAAGATGCACATCAGGATCGAATCCCGGCGAATGCGCGCCTTTGAATTTTTCCAGGAACGCCTGCCTGTCGCCGCCGTGCCGGATGTAGTCGCAAACGTAATCGGTATCCGCAAGCGTCAGCACAACCAGATAATGGCCGCTCCCGTCGCCGAGCGCGCGCGAACTCGTGGCCTTGGTTTCTTCGTGCTCCGCTTTGCCATGAATGATTGAAGTAACCGATTCGCTGGCATATTTGCGCACTCGTTTCCAGACGCTCATCACGTCGCCGCAAGTGGTATCGACAACCTGGCAGCCGCGATCCTTGATCTGTTGCTGGATCGACAATTCGGTTCCAAACGCCGGGACGATCACCACGTCTTCCGGTCCGAGATCAGAAATGTCCGCCTGTTTATTTTTGCCGGTAAGGTTCTTGATGCCTAACGAGGCGATCTGATGATTGACCTCGGGGTTATGAATGATTTCGCCGACAATAAAAAGCCGGCGATCCTTAAAAACTTTGCGCGCAGCATAAGCAAGATCGATTGCGCGCTCGACGCCATAGCAAAAACCGAATTGTTTCGCCAGGCGCACGGTAGTGTCGCCCACGGAAATGATTCCACCCGCCCGGCGCACCTTCTCGACAATGTCGCTGCGATAATGTGATTCGACCTGTTGCTGCACCGCGGCCATCACATCCGGCGTGCGGAGGTTCACTTTCTCGCGCGCGGTTGTGCCGCTGGAAATCAGGTTCGTGCTCATTAGGAGATGCGGCAGAGGCCGCAGCTATTACTGTGGCCTAACAGGCCAAACTTTACAACCCGGACGGCGGTCACAGACCGCCGCTACAGCCGACTATGGTAGCGGCGCTCTGTGACCGCCGACATTCGCCTGGTGTCGATCTTATTCGAGCAGCGGCCCGCTGGGCGCTTCGAACGCCGCGTCCGTAACCTCAAGGTGCGGGTCCGGATCTGGCGTATGCGAATCGTCCACTCGCTGCACCGTCGGGCCAATCGTGGCGTCCTCCGGTTGTGTTGTGGCAATGTTCACGGGCGTGCCGATTCGGACCAGCGCAAAAAATTTCGCCGCAGCCTCGCCTTTCAATCGAATACAACCGTGCGTACGGGGCGTCGGATGCACAAAGCCCTGATGAAACCCGTATCCCGGCGCGAACTCGCACCAGTAACCCATTGGGTAGCCGACGTAATGACCGCCGGCATGGCCAGCTGTCGTGGCCACGACGCTATTTCCCTGCACGCTAAAGCCATACTCGCCGGAGCGCTTGTGCTCCTGTTTGGAGTAAATCGTGAAGCTGCCGCGCGGGGTCGGCTTGTTAGGCAAACCGATTGAGCACGCCACCGCCATTAGAGAACGATCGCCTTCCATCACGTAAATGTTTTCTTTCGAGAGCGAAACTTTCACGCGCACGGCTGAAGGATCATGTGGGCGATAAGCCGTGACGTGGTATGGCCCGCCAACGGGCGCGCGGGTCGTCCCGCAACCAGCAAGCAACGAAACGAGACCTGCGCCGGCAACTATTAAAATGAATCGGGAGATATGTCGCATACGTGCGTACTGGATAAGACGGCGGGGCGTCTTGTCAACTTTGCACGTTCGTTTGCTATTTTGTCGTGAAGATTGTCAGAAAGGCGACTTCGATGGCGAGGGCTTCGTGAATGTTGCGACCGAGATGATCGCGCAATTCTTCAAGATAACGGATCCGTTTTAAGATTTCAGCGGGGTTGAAACGCGATGCGAGTGCGGCGGTTTCTTTGTTTGCATCGGCTAGATCACGCTGCACCACACCGTTACTCGCCCGAAGAACATCAGTCCACCAGGCGAATAATGTCTCGATCAGTCCAGCGCGCCGTTGCAGGTAAAGACTTTCAGTGAGCGCCTTGTAGTAATCTTCTCGTTCTTCAAGCCACCTGCCATCAGTCGCATCCTTGTAACGCGTTTCTTCCTTTTTCAACGCCTCATCGGTTTCGCGCTTCACTTCCTCACGCACTCCGCGGAGCAGGCGCTGAAATTCCTGAGCAAGTCCATAGGCGAACTGGATCGTCCAATTTTTTTCACGGGAGACTTGCTGCAATAATTTCACCAACTTCTCTTCTTCGTCCTTGCTTTGGCGCTGCACGTTCGGCGCAAGCGGAATTGCGATGCACCGCGAGAGAATTGTCTCCGGCAGAGCCTCAGGCAAAGCGCTTAACAGAAGCAGCAAGGAATCTTTTGGCGGTTCTTCCAATGTTTTGAGAAACGCGTTCGCTGCTTGGACTACGAGCCGGTCGGCATCGGGAATAATGGCTACTTTGCGCCGGCCATTTGCCGCGCGCATTTGAAGCGCGTGCTCGAGATCGCGTATTTGCTCGATCAGAATGCGCCGCGATCTCGATTCGGGCCGGGCAACGAAAATCTCCCGCGCCTTGGCTGAGAAAACATCTTTGGCTGGTGTGCCGTTAACCAGGCTGGCCAGGTCCGCGGCCAGCAGTTGCTTGCCACTGCCCGGCGGTCCAGTGATCAAATAAGCGTGCGCAACTCGATTCTGTTCGTGTGCGCGGCGCAAATACTCAAGCGCTGTGGTACGCGAAAAGGCCATTCAAGATTGCAGATTTGTGGTTAACGCCGGAAAACGAGAGGAAAGCGTTTCCCAAATTTGGTTCTCGATCTGGTCTGCGTCGCGCGAGCCGTCGATCAACACAACGCGCTTCGGTTCGTGCGCAGCCAGCTCGTGATATGCTTCGCGAACACGCTCATAAAACTCAGCAGGCTGTTGTTCCATCCGGTCGGCTTTGCGCGGCTTCTGCATCCGCAACGCCGCCGTGGCAGCATCGACATCAAGCACGAAAGTAATGTCCGGGACACAATCGCCGACGGCAAACGCGTTCAGGCGCTGGACCATTTCGCGATCCAATTTTCGCGCCGCGCCTTGATAAACAGTTGTGGAATCAAAGAAGCGATCTGCGATCACGCACAAGCCGCGCTCAAGGGCGGGCTTGATGATCTCGCGCACGAGCTGGCTGCGGCTGGCCTCAAAGAGAAGCAGCTCAGTTTCAGGCGTCATGGCCGAGTTGTGCGGAGCAAATTGCAAAAGTTCGCGAATCGTTTCGCCGATCGGTGTGCCGCCCGGTTCACGGGTCACCAGATATGGAACGCCAGAGCGCTCCAGTCGCGCGGCCAGTCTCTGAACTTGCGTAGATTTTCCGGATCCTTCCGATCCTTCAAACGTGATGAATGGCAGCCGAGGCATTTGCTCTCACTTGTGCG
This sequence comes from Verrucomicrobiota bacterium, assembly GCA_003219005.1. GTDB lineage: Bacteria > Verrucomicrobiota > Verrucomicrobiia > Chthoniobacterales > UBA10450 > Udaeobacter. The sequence goes on along the minus strand of QHPG01000149.1, from coordinate 4,418 downwards.
CAGTTGCACGCTTTTTCAAGCTTCAAATCCCAACATCCAAGCTCCAGGGACGCTCCAACTTCCAATCACCAACTACCATAGGCAACGCGTTGGAATATTGTTGCTTGAGGTTTCTGTGGATGTCGTGAGCTTGCAATTTGGAATTCATGAAATCGTTTTGGCTGGTGAAACAAGAACCATCCTCCTATTCGTGGTCGGACTTAATCGCGGAAGGCCAAACCACCTGGACTGGCGTGCGCAATTATGCTGCGCGAAATAATCTTCGCAAAATGCAAAAGGGCGATGAAGTCCTTTTCTATCATAGCGGCGAGGAGAAAGCCGTTGTCGGAATCGCCAAAGTGGTGCGAACCGCGCATCGGGACCCGACGGCGAAGGAAGGTGATTGGTCCACTGTCGATCTTGCCGCGGTCAAACCACTCCCACATCCGGTGACGCTTCGTGAAATCAAAGCCAATCCGCGGCTGAAGGGAATTCCGTTGATTCGGCAGTCGCGTTTATCGGTTATGCCTGTGGCGGAAACGGCGTTTCGCGAAATTGTGGGAATGGGCGCTTATCCACCGTCATCCTGAGCGTAGCGCAGCGAAGTCGAAGGATCCCGTCGAAACGCCCTCGGTTATGCAGTGGGATTCCTCGACTGCGCTCGGAATGACAGTACTCGATTTGCCTTGTTCAAAGCTGCTCCGGAGCCGAAAATTCCCAAGTGAGCACAATTGCGGCAACCGAGTTCCTTCCACTGGTCGCCACGGCAGGGGTCGCGCGGGATTTTATCGTCGTCTCGTTGCACGACGTGGCTCCTTCCAGTCAGCAAGTTGCAAACACAATCATTTCAGAACTAGCCCGTCACGGTGTGCGCGTCTGTTCTCTCCTTGTGGTGCCCGATTTTCATCATCAGGGACTGTTCACAGAAGACCGGCAATTTGTGTCGTGGCTGCGAGGTTTGGCAGCGGAGGGTCATGAAATCGTCATCCACGGTTATTTCCACGAGCGCCCTCGCCGTGCGAAAGAAACTTTGCGCGACAAATTCCTGACAAGATTTTACACGCAGCACGAGGGCGAGTTTTACGACCTGGGTTATGACGAAGCTCTGCGCCGCATTGCAAGCGCGCGGGACGAATTTCGCGCGCACGGTCTAAATCCGCGAGGTTTTGTGGCGCCTGCGTGGTTGCTTGGCGACGAAGCCGAGCGCGCCGCGTGCGATGCGCAGATGGAATACACCACACGTCTGCGTACCGTGTGCGATCTCCGTTCGGGCGACGTATTTTCTGCAAGAACGCTGGTTTATAGCGTTGAAAACAATTGGCGCCGTGCCGTCAGTCGCACCTGGAACGCGGCGATGTTCCGATTCCTGAAAATCAAGCCGCTCTTGCGGATCAGCATTCATCCGCCTGATTATTTCCATCCGACGATTTGGAGGCAGATTCTCGCTTTGATCACGGCAACAAGTAGTGTGCGAACCGCCACGACCTATCAGGACTGGATTGCCGAACAAAGACTGAGACGCTGACTCTAGTGTTGTGTAACCGATATGACTTGCCAATCGTTGAGTTCAAAATGGCCCGCCGCCAAGGCGCGACGAGGCAGCATGTCCTTTGCGACCTGTGACCGAGACGCAACGCGGGCGCCGGGCTATTTTCAACTCAACCCTCCGGGCCGCAGCTCTTTGGTCGAATTTCGGCGTCGCTCGCTCGGCCAGTATCGCAATGGATACAGGCGCTTCGCTGGCTTCTTGAAATCCGTCCAAACTCCTTGCGGCGATTGGCAAGCCATACCGGTTATACAACACTAAATGTGAGCAGGTGCGATTTACATATTCATTCGCGCTACAGTGTGCGCTCGGAAGAATGGCTTTTCCGCCGTCTGGATTTTCCCGACAGTTATTCAGACCCAAAACAGCTGCATGAGCAATTGCTTAAGCGCGGGATGGATCACGTCACCATCACCGATCACGACACCATTGAAGGCTGCCTCCAGATTGCGCATCTGCCTCGCACTTTTGTCAGCGAACAGGTCACGACGTATTTTCCTCATGATCCCTGCAAGCTCCACATTCTTGTTTGGGGAATCTCAGAGCAGCAACATCGCGAGATCGAAGCCGTCCGGGATAATATCTTCGAGCTGCAACGGTACCTGCAAACGACGCAGATCGCGCACGCGGTCGCGCATCCTCTTTACAGCGTCAACGGCAAACTGGAAGCAAGACATCTCGAGCAGCTGATCCTTCTCTTCAAACATTTCGAGAGTATCAACGGATTGCGCGATGCGCTTCTGAGCGAGCTAGCTCACGCGCTTTTTAAACAGTTGACGCCGGAGAACATTGACGAACTAGCGAATCGTCACAATCTTGCGCCCACGCACGCGGAGCCGTGGAAAAAAGCTTTTGTCGGCGGCTCGGACGATCACGGCGGACAGTTTGCCGCTTCTGCTTTTACAGAAACGCCAGCTGCGCGTTCTGCAGAAAAATTTCTGAAATTTATTCGCAGCGGCGATTGCAAGGCGCGAGGCCACGGAGGAACCCCGTTAATCCTGTCGCACGGCTTTTACAACACGGTCGCCTGTTTCATCCAGGACCGCTTTCACGAAAAACTCGGCCCCGGCGCAGCGTTACTGGAAAAAATGTTTTCGCGCTTTATGGAGGGCCGCGCTCCCACCGAGTTCACGCTCAAAGAGAAAATGGAATTTATCGTGCAAGGCGTTGTTTCAGGAAAAATTTTCGAATTCGTCAAGCCCGTGAACGTGTCGCTCTGGAAAGAGCTTTCAGGGTATTTCGCGCGTCCAGAAGTAAAGGCGAAACTCGCCGCGCAATTGGACCGAGTCATCGAGCCGGAGCGCCGCACATTTCTCATGGCGAACATGGTCGCCGAGCAACTCACATTTCGCTTCTTCGAGAAATTCGTTCAGCAAATCAGCAGCGGCAACATGGTCGAGAGCATGCAGGCGCTTAGCGCGATTGTGCCCATCCTCGTAATTCTAACACCGTACATCTACGGTTTTCATAGTCAGGCGCCCTCGCGGAAATGGTTGCGCGCCATTTTTAAAGAATTAACCGGCGAAATTCCGATCGCCTTGCAAAATCGCAAACGTGCCTGGTTCACTGATACGCTCGAAGACGTGAACGGTGTAGCCACCACCATCCAGAAAATGACCGCGGCCGGAGCCGCGGCCGGCAACGAGCTCATCGTCGTAACCTCTCGGAGTAACCTGAGAATTGACGAATTCCCGATCAAAAATTTCCCGCCCATCGGCGAATTTGAATTGCCCGAGTACGAACTGCAAAAACTGAGTTTCCCGCCGATTCTCCAAATGCTGGATTACATACAGCGCGAGAAATTCACGGAAATTATCATCAGCACGCCCGGGCCGGTCGGATTGACCGCACTGCTCGCGGCCAAGATGCTCAACTTGCAAACGAGCGGCATTTATCACACTGATTTCCCGCAATACATTCGGATTCTTACCGAGGACAGCTTTCTTGAAAGCATGGCATGGCGTTACATGCATTGGTTCTATGGCCAGCTCGACACCGTATTCGTCAACTCTGAAGAATATCGGCAAAGCTGGATCAAGCACGGGCTTGATCCCGTAAAACTGAAAATTTTACCGCGTGGGCTCGACACCGAGCTGTTTCACCCTGCTCGACGCGAACCGGCATTCTTTGAAAAATTCGGAGCACTCAATGGTGAGGTTCGTCTCCTTTACGTGGGTCGCATTTCACGCGAGAAAGACCTCGACCTTCTGGCGGCCGCTTATCGCCGGCTGCGTGACGAGGGGTTACGGGTTCAGCTTTTCATCGTTGGTCATGGTCCCTACTCTGAGGCGTTGGCGAAATCTTTACCCGAAGCGTTTTTCACCGGCTATCTCACTGGTAACGAATTGGCCGCCGCTTATGCATCGGCAGACGTATTCGTGTTTCCCAGCACAACCGACACGTTTGGCAACGTCATCCTCGAAGCCCAAGCCTGCGGGCTGCCAGTTATCGTCTCCGACTCTGGCGGGCCCAAGGAATTAGTGGAAGACAAGAGCAACGGTCTGATCACGAAGTCACACGACGTGGAAGACTTCACGCGCGCGATTCGAGCGCTGGTGACAGATTCTGCGCTGCGCGAACGCATGGGCGAATCCGCCCGAAACAGCGTTATCGACCGGAGCTGGCCCAGCGCTTTCGGCAAATTCTGGGCTACGACCGAGATTTAAAGAAAATTCTCGCGCGCTTTCAGCGCTGCTGTTTGCCTTCGGCATATTGGTAGAGACGCCGGCTGTCCCGAATGCTTTCGGGAGACATCGCAGCACGATGTCTCTATCTCATGGTCATCCACGGTAACGCGTCCAAATCGACATTGCCGCCAGTCAGAATGATCCCTACGCGATTATCAGCAACGTCGATCTTGCCTTCTTGAACCGCCGCATACGGAACAGCCGCT
>QHPG01000232.1 GCA_003219005.1 Verrucomicrobiota bacterium | reverse complement strand
TATTGGTTCTGTTCTAGTTAAGGCGAATGCGTTCGTGCGCGTCCCACGCGCTGGTGTCGGAGAGAATCACCTGATCCCCGGGTTGAAGGCCGTTTAAAATCTCAATCGTGTTGACCGAGCTTTTGCCGAGTTTCACCGGCGTCCGAAGAGCCTCCGAGGTGCCGTTGAGGAGTTTGAACATTCCTACGGTATTGTTCTCCTGGCCAAACGCTGGACGGCCGACATAAACCACATTGTCGAGACGCTCGAGCTCGATTGTTCCATCGACACTGAGGTCCGGCCGCGCGCCTTTGGGCAGCGCCTCATCGACCGCAACATCGACAGTGACAGTTCCCTGTTCGACTGCCGGATCGACGCGCGTGACGTGGCCTTTCACCGTGCCGTTCCGTGTATCGATCACCGCTTGTTGCTTAATCTGAATATCTTTCGCCTGCGTCTCCGCGATTTTGACTTGGGCTTTCAACTTCGTCGGGTCTGCGACGCGCGCCAAGTTGTCACCGACCTTCACGCGCTGTCCGATCTGAACGGGTAATTGTTGCAGGACGCCAGACATTCCAGCGCGCACGTGCAACGCTTCGACTTGATCCGCTTTTAACTTGGCAAGCTGCTTGGCTTGATCGACTGCCGCCTGTTTGGACGCCAGCTGCGGATCAATGGAGTCATGCGCAAAATTGAGACGTTTCTCTTCGATCTCATTCCGGTTCGCCAATTCCGCCTCTTTCACTTTTGAGGTCTTGTATTGGAGTTCGGCGATCAAGCCGTTCTTGGCTAACTGATCGTTGGTTTCGCGTTCCATTTTCGCCTGTTGGTAATCAGACTTTGCTTTCGCGGTAGTTGCCTCCTGATCGAGAAGCTCGCGCTGTAGGGTCGCCCTCAAGGTAGTTAATTCCGCCTCTGCGGCTGTCGCTTGCAGCTCGGCGTCGTGAGCGGCTTGCTCCAGCTCGGGACTGCTCAATTCCAAAATGACAGAGTCCGGTTCAACGTGCGTACCGGGCCAAATAATTATTTTTTCCACGCGACCTTCCGCGTTTACCGAAATCCAGCGAATGTCTTCAGGAACGAGCGTCCCAAGACCGCGCACCTGTCGCACCATCGGTCCGCGTTTAACTGTGTCGATCCAAACCGTGGAGCGATCCACACTCGGCACTGCTGGTTTCAACCGTGAGATGGCAATCGTCGCCAGAATCAATCCAAGGGCAGACGCAGCAATGATAATGACGCGGCGCTTGCGCTTCTTTGCTGCAACCCCCGCGCGCGGCACATCCATCGACGAGAGAGTCGGTGTGAATCCAGCCGGCCGCACGATTGTCTCTTCTTTTAACTTTCGCTGAGGAGTCACAGTTGAATCACGGCTGACCGAAGGCCCGGCAAAGTTCGGCAACGGCATATGCTGCACTCACCAATGGTATGGCCGCGGTGATCACTAGCATTGCGAACAAAATCGCTTCGCCGACGAAATCGTGCCGCGCTTCCCTTTGAAAGTATTGATGACTGATATTGCGGAAGGATGGCGTCAGCGGTTTTGCGCAGTGGCTACGATAACCACTAAGGGTGACCGGATGGTAATTGCAGTCGGTAAGGGGGAACCTCGTGTGATTGCGAACTATAAAGGCCGTTGGTTTCATATTTCTTTAGGATGCGTTCGGTGGGTTGTTGGATTCAAAAGTTTTTCTGATCAGCAACAGCTATTGCAATGTTCGTGCCAACAGCGGCAAAGAAATCACATCGCGTGCCCGATCAGGCACTTACGTTTGGTGGCCGAAAAACGGCGGAAGTCCGATTACTCCGATTCTGGGATTTCGGCGTCCCGATTTCGGGACGCGCTTTGCAGAACTCACTTCAGAATGGAAGTTGCAGCAATGCTTCTGCGCCTTTGCCGCCGCGTCGGTTCATTACCACCAACGAACCTCCGTGCGCTTCCGCAATTTGACGGCTCAGCGGCAGACCAATCCCAGAGCCCTCGGGCTTTGTGGTGAAAAATGGCACGAACAAATTCGCCGTGTTCATGATTCCGGGTCCTTCGTCCTGAACAAAAATCTCAACCGAATCTTCTTTCTCTCGCCAGCCGATTGCGACGTTTCCGTGTGTCTCAAGCGCAGCATCAACAGCATTGCGCACCAAGTTAATCAACAACTGTTCGAGCTGTGCCGCGTCGACATGAATCTTTCTCTTCGGGCCGGCCATGACCTTGACGTTCAACCTTGGTTCCAAATCCACGACACGCTGCACAAGTTCAGCACAGTACGCGCATCGTCCTTCCAATCTGCTGGAGGCGGATCGCGGCGTAGCAATGATTCGAGACTGGCGGCAAGCGACTTGATGGGCGCAAGTGAGTTATTCATTTCGTGACCGAGCACGCGCACCAGTCGTTGCCAGGCGCGGCGTTCTTCTTCGCGCAGCGTGCGACTGAGATCCGTCAGCACGAGCAAGTCGTGCGGCAAACCCTGTTCACGAAACGTGCTGCGCCGAATACCCCATCGACCGGAGGCCCCAGGAAAGCTGAGCGTAAGCGGTTCGTCCTCGTCGGCATCGTAACAGGCGTCGAGCCCAAGTTCCTTTGCCGTTTTGCCGAGTAATTTGTCCATTGGTTCGCCGAGCAACGTTTCGCCGGCGCGATTAACGAGACGCAAACGGCGATTTGGATCGAAAGTGAAAACCGCGACATCAATTTCAGCCATGATCGTGCGCAAAAGCGCCGTCGCTTCAAAGGCGCCGAGGCGTTGCCGACGCAACGTTTCGCCAAGCGAGTTGATTTCCAGCAGAACCTCCCCCAGTGCATTGTCTCCACCGGCGTCCCGCGCCCGGATTGAGTAATCACCTTCGCGTAATGCGGCGAGCAGATTGGACATTGTTTGCAACGGATGAACGATGTGCTCGCGCGCGCTGGAGATGAATCCAATGAAGCATGCAACGATCAGGATCGTTAGCGTCCACTGCACTTTCGCGCTGTAATCGCCGAACCAAAGAAGGGCGAGCGCAACAACCACGGCAGGAGCGGCCGCGCCGAGCGTGAGCGAGGTCAATTTCCCTTCATGCGAAAGCCGGTAGCGACTTTTCGGTATCCGATTCATCTGATCCGAAATTCGAGATTCGCGATTCGAGATTCGAAATCAAAGACCATATTGCTGTAGCCGCCGGTAAAATGCGCTTCTGCTCAAGCCCAGAGCTTCCGCTGCTTTGCGCGCATTGCCGTCGTTTCGCGCCAGCGCCTTCTTAATTAGAAATGCTTCCACTTCTTCGAGACTCATCTCCTCAAGACTTCGAGACTCAGGCCCGGTAGATGTTAGGCCGAGATCAGCTGCTCTTATCTGTCGATCCTGCGACATAAGCACGGCCCGTTCGACGA
>QHPG01000148.1 GCA_003219005.1 Verrucomicrobiota bacterium | reverse complement strand
CAATTGCGAGTCGGCGACAAGAACTTTTGGATTAGCGCCGAGCGTTTGCCGATGTTGAAAACGATTTATCCAGGCGCCGATGTCGATCCTCAACTGAGCGCACCTGAATCTGTCCAGAAGCAAAATTGGGAACGGTCGAACGCGATCCGCGAAGTGCTGCGCGGAAGAATGGAAGTTTCGGGTCCAGTCACCGTTGCTCAGTTGCAAACTATTTTGAGTCTTTCGTCTTCAGAAGTTGAAACCGGATTGCTCGGACTCGAAAGCGAAGGCTTTGTTCTGCGCGGAAAATTTCATCACGGCACAACGGACCAGGAATGGTGCGACCGCCGATTGCTCGCGCGAATTCATCGGCTCACCATCGACCGGTTGCGCGCGGAAATTCAGCCGGTCTCGGTTCAGGATTTCTATCGATTTCTGTTCGCGTGGCAGCGTGTCGATGTCGATCATCGCGTTGAAGGACCGGAAGGTCTGCAATCTGTGCTGGAACAACTCGACGGCTGCGAGTTGCCGCTGGCGGCCTGGGAATCGGCGGTGCTTGCGGCGCGCGTTGCCGACTATGATCCGGAATCGCTCGATCGTCTTTGTTTTTCCGGCCGCATCGGCTGGGGACGTTTGAGCGCGCCACGAAATCCAAATGCGCGCACGATCGCTCCGTTGCGGAGCAGCCCAATTGCGCTTTACCAGCGGCAGAATCTCCAAGACTGGCTCCTGCTGTCGCGACCAAATTCCGCAGTGGAACTGTTAGCGGCCAATCAAGCCGTACTGGATGCACTGCAAAGCGGCGGGGCGCTCTTCTTCACAGAGTTGATGCGACGCAGCGACGTGTCGGGGCTGCCTTCTCAACTTGAAGAAGCTTTGTCCCAACTCGCGGCGCTGGGTCTGGTCACTTCAGACAGCTTCGACGGGTTGCGAGCGCTTCTGGTTCCGCCAGACAAACGCCCGACGTTTGGACGAAACATCGGAAAACGCCGGCGCAAAACGAACCTGGCCAGCATAGAGTTTGCAGGGCGCTGGTCGTTGCTGAGATCCCCGATCGCGTCGCAGCCGTCGGGAAACGGCGTGGAAAGTTCTGAGCGGGATACAGCCGCCGCAAAATTTGCGCGAGTATTGTTGCACCGATATGGCGTTGTGTTTCGTCGTTTGCTTGAGCGCGAGAGTCTTGGCGCCAGTTGGTACGAGCTTGGCCGAATTTATCGCCGATGGGAAGCACGGGGCGAAATCCGCGGCGGTTATTTCGTGGGAGGAATCAGCGGCGAGCAATTCGCGCTGCCTGAAGCTATTGGCTCGTTGCGTTCCATTCGTAAGGTGCCGCTAAAGGGCGAACTGATCACGCTGAGTGCTGCGGACCCGCTGAATTTGCAGGGGATACTGACGCCGGGACCACGAATTGCCGCGCTCACCGCAAACCGCATTTTGTTTCGCGATGGATTGCCAATCGCGGGACTTGAGGCAGGCGAGGTTCGCAAACTCGCTGATGCAGCCATTCCTGACTTGGAAATCGAAAGGGCGCTAAAAGTAGGAAAGCTGCGGCCGTCGTTGCGACCGTATTACAAGTGACTGGATTGTCATCCTGAGCGAAGCGAAGGATCACACACCAGTTGATTGAGCGCGCTGGTTGATTTGCGTGCTCTAAACTTCGATTATGAGGTCCCTCGCCGTCTGCGCGGCTCGGGATGACAGCCCGATTATTTCTTAACTACCTCGGCGTTCTCGATCATCGCGACGCCGCCGCGTTCTGCCAGTTTGCCTTTCACGGTGACGTTTTTGCCGCACAAATCGGCAAGTTGATCGTTTATTGGCTTGTGTTCGCCAACGACCAGATACCCTTTGCCTTCACTGAGGATGCCGACTGGGCCACCGCTGCGGATGCACTTGGCTCCGCAGGATTGCCCGTGTTTCTCACCCACGGCATTATGATCGACGTAGCACATCATATCGACCACTTCGCCCGTCACCTCTTTCGAAGCACCGGCTTCTGCGCCGTGCTCGTGCTCCTGTGCGATCGCCAGCGGCGAGGCCGCCAGCGCTGCGATGAACGTCGCAGTCACTACAACTCTCAAGACTTTAGGTTTATTGCTTCTTGAATTAAACATACAATAAATTTGCGCTGCCTAGCGTGTTGGTCAATCCATCGGCGGCGGACTGGCGACCGGCGCTCCTTGCCTGCCTCACGCGCTGTTCTCGATCAGATCGGTAAACTGATCGAAAAAATAAGAGGCATCATGCGGGCCTGGCGCGGCTTCCGGATGGTATTGCACGCTGAAGATCGGCAATTCCTTGTGCCGCGTTCCCTCGACTGTGCCGTCGTTCAAATTGATGTGCGTTAGTTCCACATCGTAGGGCAGCGATTCCGCATCGACGGCAAATCCGTGATTTTGCGCAGTGATGGCCACTTTGCCCGTGCGTAAATCTTTTACCGGCTGGTTGGCGCCGCGATGGCCGAACTTCAACTTGAACGTCGATCCGCCGAACGCGAAGCCGAGAATTTGGTGGCCCAAGCAGATCCCGAAGATCGGCTTTTTGCCCATTAAATCGTGCACGGTTTGGTGGGCATAAGGGAGCGCCGCAGGGTCGCCCGGACCGTTGGACAGAAAAATCCCATCTGGATTCAACGCCAGCGCTTCTTCGGCGCTTGTCGTTGCAGGGACAACAGTGACTCCAAAGCCTTTCTGGCGCAGAAGCCGCAGGATGTTTTCCTTAATGCCATAGTCGTACGCCGCGATTCGAAATCGGATGGGCGGAAGCTCGGGTTTGCTGCCTTCGTTCTGCGGCTGGCGAATTGACCATGGGGCGCTGAGCTTATCCTCCGGATCCCAGCGGTAAATTTTCTTGGTTGAGACCTCGCGCACGTAATCCATCCCGATCACGCCCTTGCCCTCGATTCCCCTCTGTGTCGCTTCTTTAGGAGAAATCTCTTCCGTCGTCAGACAGGCCTTCATTGCGCCGCGAGTGCGCAAATGCCGCGTCAGCGCGCGGGTGTCGATTCCTTTTGCGCCGGGGATGTTCCATTTTCGCAAATATTCGTCGAGCGACATTTCGGAGCGCCAGTTGCTTGGAACCTCGGTCAATTCTTCTATGACGAATCCGCGCACATGCGGTGAACGGCTTTCCTGATCGAGCGAATTGGTACCGTAATTTCCGATCAACGGATACGTCATCGCCACGATCTGTCCGCGATACGAAGGATCGGTCAGCACCTCCTGATAACCGGTCATGGCAGTGTTGAAACAAATTTCACCGACGCGCGTGCCAGTTGCGCCAAATGATTCGCCCTCGAAATGGCGGCCGTCTTCGAGGGCTAGAAGTGCTTTCATCAGATCAAAACGTCCAACGCTCAACGCTCAACGTCCAACGCTCAACTAAAATGTCATCCCGAGCGAAGCGAGGGATCTCGATCTACTCCAAGATTAGCAAAACGACATTTGTGTGATCTGCGATCCAAGCGTGAGATCCCTCACGTCCGTTCGGGATGACAGCACGTTTTGAATTGATGTTCCGTAACAACGAAAAACCCGGATCGAAATCTCGATCCGGGTTTTTGAAGTTTTACCCCGCCGGTGCCGTTCAGGTGATTCTCCCGTTCCCTTTTAGGAAAGGGTGGATGACCGTTGCTGCGGAATCTGACTTCCAATTAAGGCCTGTCATTCTCCGCACCAACCAAGCCTCCGTATTTCGTCAACTATCGGTTCGGGGACGTCACCTCAATCGCGAACATCGCAGGGCAAATGTTTACATCCCGAAAACATTCGGAATTCGAAAGCCGCTGGCTGAGAGTTGAACGGAAAGCACTGGTTTCCTGCCCAACCCTCAACGAGCGGCTCTCAATTTCAAAGAACTACTCGCGCAATTCTGCGCCGAGGTCGCGCCGCAATCGCTCGCGAATTTTCGCGTGCGCCGCGTTCACTTCCTCACTGGTCAGTGTGCGACTTCGGTCTCGATATGTCAATCGATATGCGAGTGACTTTCGCGCGTTTCCAATTTCGCCGCCGCTAAACAAATCGAACAGCTCGACGTGTTCCAAGAGGGGTTCACGAGGTTCTTCGATCGCGCGCAAAATCTTTTGATGGGAAGTTTCTTCCGGGACAATCATCGCAATATCGCGAGTAACGGCGGGAAATTTCTCGATGTCGCGAAACTTTGTCGCCAATTCGTTGCGCATTAAAAGAAGGTCAGCGTGCACTTCGGCAACGAACACCGCACCAGGCGCAGTAGATTTTGCGGCCAACAGTTGTCCGCCAAATCCGATCATTCGATCGCTGGAGAAAACATCGACCGGCAGCGCGAGATCAGGAAATTTGCCCTGGCGAAATGACAGATTCGGAGCGACGCATTCCAAGGCGCCTTTGAGATCGAACAGGTCCAGGCCGCGGCTTTTTGGGGATCGCCAATTCGGCGCGCTCGCAACATTTCCCCAGAGCAAAATTCCGACGTGCCGTTCCTCTTTGCCGGATGGCGGAATAAACGTGCGACCGATTTCGAAGATGGCGACGCGTTCTGCTCCGGCGCGAATGTTGCGATCGAGCACTCCTAACAATCCTGCGAGGATGCTGGGACGCAGCGCTACATGATCTTCGCTGAGTGGGTTCCGCAATTCGATTGCGCTTTCGCTGAATGCGAATCGTTCGCGTGGAAGCAATTTGGAAGTTCGAACTTCATCAAGGCCGACTGCTGCCAAGCGCTCCCGCCACGCCGATTCCAAATCGTGCGCATGGTCGGCGATGCTCGCCGGCGTAAAACGGCTTCGATCCGTTCCCGGAATTTTGTCGGCGCCGTAAGCGCGAACGACTTCTTCGATCAGATCGACATCGCGCTGCAAATCGCGGCGATAACTTGGAATCTTCCATTTCGCCGTTTTGGCCGCGCTCATTTTACGCAAACCAAAACCACCCAGAATCTCGTCAACGGTTTTGGGTTTGAGCGTAATCCCAATTACGCGATTGCATTTTTCGCAGCTCAATGAAACGTCCGGCGGATTCGCCGGAAGTTTGCCGGCGACGTTAATTTCCTTTCCCGGAGTTCCGCCGGCGATCTCGCGAATCAATTCAGTCGCGCGCTGCGAAGCGCGGAGCACCATTTCCGGGTCAACGCCGCGCTCGAACCGATAACTTGCGTCACTGGGCAGATTCAATTCGCGCGCAGTGCGCCGAATGCTCGCCGGCAAAAAGTAAGCGGCTTCCAGCAAAATGTTTTTCGTCGAATCCGTTACCCCAGTTTCTTCGCCGCCCATTACGCCGCCGATTCCGACCGCGCGTTCCTGGTCGGCCACAACGCAGCTGTCCGGCGTGAGCGAGTAGGTCTTTCCATCCAGTGCGAGAAATTTTTCGCCTTCGCGACCGAGTCGCACATTGATGCCGCCCCGCAATCTGTCTGCGTCGAACGCGTGCGTGGGTTGACCGAGCTCGAGCATCACGAAGTTGGAAATGTCCACGATGTTGTTGATCGAACGGATGCCGACGCTCTCGATTTTGCCACGCAACCACTGCGGGCTAGGCCCGACTTTCACATTGTCGATCTTACGCGCGGAGAAAAATGGACATTCACGCAGGGCTGAGATCGTCACGCTCTTCCTTTGTAGGGCAGGCGCTCCGCCTGCCGGCAAGCGATGCGCTTGCCCTACAATCTTTTTGTTTGTGAGCGCTGCGATCTCGCGGGCGAGTCCGAAGTGGCTCAGCAAGTCGCCTCGGTTTGGCGTGATTTCGACATCGAAAATCGTGTCGCTCGGAAAGAGATCGGAAAACGGCGCGCTGATCTTTGCTTCGGGTGCCAAAATCAAAAGTCCGGACGCATCGTCGCCGACGCCGAGCTCGATTGGGCTGCAAAGCATTCCTTCCGATTCGACACCGCGGAGTTTGCTTTTTCGAATCTCAGTTCCGCTCGGCAACTTCGCGCCCGGCAGCGCAAGCGGAACTTTGTCGCCAACCTTGTAATTGGTCGCGCCACAAACGATTTGGCGTTTCGTTCCGCTGCCATCATCGACTTCGCAGACCGTCAGGCGATCCGCGTTCGGATGGCGCGAAGAAGCGGTGATCTGCGAAACGATCACGTTATCGATCTTTGCGCCGCGCGTTTCGATGTTCTCGGTTTCGACGCCGGCGCGGGTCAACAATTCCGCGATCTCTTCCGGATTTTTTGGAAGATCGACAAATTCGCGCAGCCAATTGACGGAAAATTTCACTTTTGTCTTAGTGTCATGTCGAGCGAAGTCGAGACATCTCTCGACTACAGCGTTCAGAGATTCCTCGACTCCGCTCGGAATGACAAAATGGGTTCATGCGAACTGGCGGAGAAACCGCAAATCGTTTTGCGCGAAGAGGCGGATGTCGGGAATGTCGAACAGAATCATTGCGAGCCGATCCATGCCGAGGCCGAAGGCGTAGCCGGTCCATTTTTCGGGATCGTAAGCTTTGTCACCGCGCGCTTTGTTGACTGCTTCGAAAACAGCGGGATGTACGATGCCGGACCCAGCGACTTCGATCCATCGCTCGCCGCTTTTGAGCGCTTTGGATTTCACATAAATTTCCAAACTCGGCTCGGTGAACGGAAAATAGTGCGGGCGAAATTGAACTTCGGTTCCTGCGCCGAAGAGTTCGCGCATGAAAAATTCTAGCGCGCCTTTCAGATCGGCGACGCTGACATTTTCATCCACGTAAAGTCCCTCGATCTGGTGGAACTGAGGGCTGTGCGTGGCGTCGAGTTCATCGCGCCGATACGCTGCACCGGGAGCGATCACACGGATCGGCGGCGGCGCGGCCTGCATCGTTCGGATTTGCACGGTTGAAGTGTGCGTGCGCAGCAAACGACCGTCGGGCAAATAAAATGTGTCCTGCTCGTTGCGGGCGGGATGTTCTGGTGGCGTGTTGAGCGCGTCGAAGCACTGCCATTCGTCCTCAATGTCCGGCCCATCGGCGAGCGCGAATCCCATTCGCCGGAAAATTTCGATTGAGCGTTGCCACATCTGGGTGAGCGGATGCAGCGCGCCGATCTCGTGCGGGGTTCCCGGCAGAGAGACGTCCATTTTGCCGAGCGCCTCGGATTCCATTTGCGAACGAAAATTTGCGGCACGCGATTCGAGCGCCGCACTTACGGCGTTGCGAACTTCATTGAGTAATTTTCCCACGATCGGCTTTTCATCCTTGCCGAGCGTTCTCATCTGCTCGCCCCATGCGGAGATGCTGCCGCTTTTGCCCAGATACTTTATGCGCGCGGTCTCGAGGGCCTGTCCATCGCTCGCGGAATCGATTTCACGCAGCGCTTCGTCGCGCAGTTGTTCAAGCGGATGAGTCATTGAAACGTTGAACGTTGAACGTTGAACGTTGAACGTTCAATTTAAAGTTGTCGCTGTAGCGGCGCTCTGTGAGCGCCGATCCGGAGCCGGACGCCAGCAGCTTTCGGCGGTCACAGACCGCCGCTACACAAGAAGCTACGCTGCTTTTTTCGATTTCGATTTCTCAGTTAGCGCGTGCTTCGCCTGATCGACAATTGATTTGAATGCGGCTTCGTCCGTGACGGCCAGATCGGCGAGAATCTTACGATCCAGGCCAATGCCGGCAGCTTTGAGTCCTTCCGCAAAACGGCTGTAGGTCATTCCATTCGCGCGGGCAGCGGCATTGAGCCGTTGAATCCAGAGGTAACGAAACGTGCGTTTGCGCGTTTTGCGGTCACGATAAGCCCAATACTGGGCTTTCATGATCGCGTCTTTCGCGTAGCGGAAAAGTTTTGAACGGCGTCCGCGGTAGCCTTTGGCTTTTTTTAAGATTCGTTTGCGCCGCGCCCGGCTTGCCGGGGCATTGGTGGCTCTTGGCATGTTTATTCCGCCTCGAATCGCTTCGAGGCTCCTCGTTCAGCGAGTTGTTGTTCCATTTGTCGATCTTCGCGACCTCACTCGCTAATTCGATCCCGAGATATGGAATCAGGTGCGCAGATCGAGAGCGAGAAACGTAGGCGTATCGAAATAAAAGACAAATGGAAATCGGAAGTATGATCACGACCATGCCATTTTATGCTTCAACTTTTTAACGTTTTAACGTTTTAGTGCTACATTGGGCCGCACATGCACTGGCTTGGTCGTCATCGGTTGTTGGTCCTGGGGGTGATTTGTGTTTTTTGGACCGGCCTGATTTTTCTCGGGCATTTCTTTCCGATGACGCCGTTTCTTTCGGCGCCGTGGCGCGGGGAACAAAGCTTCGAAGATTTGCTTCGGCAGGAAGGGCGAAAAACGGCCGCGCCTCGAGATTTCGTTTTTCTGGGACTCGATCAAAGCACATTGCAATTGCCACCGCTGACGCCTGAAGAGATCGCCGGCAATCGAGCGTTCGAACTGATGACCGCACGACCGTGGCCGTGGTCCCGGGAAGTCTGGGCGGTTTTGCTCGATCGGCTGTTTGGGGCGGGCGCGCGCCTGGTCGTGTTTGACTTGCTGTTTAATACGCGAAACGATGGTGATCCGGAATTTCACACCGCGCTTGATCGTTACCACGACAAAGTCGTTATGGGCGCAAATTTCGATACGGAAAACGGTGTGCAGGCCATCACCCCGAATGATTCGCTGATTCCGCCGCCGCAACTGCTGGATAACCGGGTCGGCTACGTGAATTTCTGGCCGGATACGATTGACGGAAAAACTCGCGCGTCGATTTATCGCCTGACGGACCGCCAACTCATGGGTTTGCCGCCGCACCCAAGCGAAGAAGCTTATGAATCTCTTGCCTCGCGCGCTCTGGCCAAAATCGGCCACGGAAAAGATGTGCCGAGTGATTTTCATGGTCACATGATTCGTTTCACCTCGCCGGACGCGTTCGAAGCGCGCCCGCTCTATGAGGTTTTCGATCCGAAACTCTGGCATGCGAATTACGCCGATGGCGCGTTTTTTAAGAACAAGATAGTAATGGTGGGACCCTCTGCGCAGGTGATGCACGACGTAGTCGATACACCGATGAGCCCAGCCACATTGGGCCCGGTGGTTCATTTACAGGCAATGGCTGCGGCGCTTGGCCACGAATTTCTGCGTCCGACGCCGCCGAAAGTTGAGCTGGCGCTCGTGGGTGCAGCGGGGCTTGTCGCGTGGTCGCTTGTAGCATTCCTGCGCAAGCCGTTGTTTTCTATTGGTGCGTTTGTCCTAATCACGGCCACGTATCTCGGCATCGCCCGATTGCTTTATGATAAGACAGGCTTCTTGTTGCTTACGGTTCCGGTGTTGGCCGCTCTGTTGCTCAGCGGCTCCTTATCGCTCGGGTTCGAATATCTCCTTGAGCGGCTGGAGAAAGTGCGCACCAGGCGCACGCTTGAGCGCTATGTCTCGAAAAATCTGGTCAAGGAAGTCCTGGAAAATCCGGACAGCTACTACAGCACGCTTCGCGGTGCGCGCGTGCCTGTGACGATTCTATTCTCGGATTTGATCGGGTTCACCACTTTGTCGGAGAAGGCCGATCCCGAAGCGTTAGTCGCGCAGCTCAATGAGCATCTCACGCAGATGACTTCCGTCGTTTTCGGTAATGGCGGTACACTCGATAAATTCATTGGTGACGCGATCATGGCGGTATGGGGGAATGTGCGCAGTCTTGGCATGGCGCAGGACGCCAAAAATTGTGTACGCGCGGCGCTGGGGATGCGACGAGAACTAAAAGAGCTCAATCAAAAATGGCGTGACCAGGGCCGCATGGGACTGGGCATGGGGGTCGGTATCAATCAAGGCGAAGTGATTGTTGGCAATATTGGCTCGCACGAGCGCATGGACCCAACGGTGATTGGCGATGCAGTCAATCTCGCATCGCGCCTCGAAGGTCTCACCAGGATTTATGGCGTCGATATTTTGGTTGGCGCGAGCGCTGCCGAATTGGTGCGAGATGAATTTCATCTGCGCTCAGTTGCCCGGGTGCAGGTGAAAGGAAAGAGCAAACCGGTGGATGTCTTCACGCTTATCGGGGCTCGAAATGAAGAGGTCGATCCGCAACTCCTGAAGTGGCTCGAGTCTTACGAAGAAGGGTTCGACAAATTCCGCACACGCGATTTTATCCAGGCAAAAATTCTGTTCTCGCGCTTTCTCGAATTCTATCCGGACGATCTGCTGGCCAAAATGTATCTCGATCGCGCGCTCGAATATGAACAAGCTCCGCCCGACGAAGCGTGGGAGGCCGTGGAAGTCTTCCAGAAAAAATAACGGCTCATCTCCGGCCCCGCACGGTGCGAAGGACCTCACATTCTGAGGATGCGTTAGACAAGTTCATTGCGTGACGTGTCACCGGTTCGGTCCTCTTCATTCAGTGTTGATGGATGTTCATTCGTGGGTCAGCACGAAATCGATTCAGTAAGTCGCGTTTTGGCCGCTCAAAAAAATTTGAAAAAAATTGAAAAAAAAGCTTGCCACTCCCCTGGCCCGTCAGCTAAATCGGACACCGGCGGACAAAAAGGTCTGATCAAGCGTTCAAAAAAAAATTGAAAAAAAAGCTTGTCAGGCCTTAGAAAGTTTAATAAACGCCACCTTAGACCTAACCAAACCAATGGAGAAACTAATGATTAAGAACGTGCTAAATAAACTCGGATTCGTGCGCATCGCACTCGTGGCGGGCGCCGGATTTCCATTCATTATAGCAACTAACGGATTTGCTCAGGCGCCGCCACCCCCGCCAGCACCGGGCGCTGCTGCGCCCGCTGCAGAGGTGGAGCGGGTGATCGTGACCGGGTCGTTGATTCCGACCGCGGAAGAAGTCGGGCCGAACCCGATATTCGCCCTCAACCGCGACCTGATTAACAAATCAGGCGCAGGCACCACCACAGAACAGCTGCTCCAGAGGCAGCCGATCATGAATGGGTCCAATATTCCGGTTAATAATAACGGAACAGGCCAGTCCGGTCCAACCGGTAGTGCCGCGATCGCGCTGCACGGCTTGGATCCTGGCGCCACATTGGTGCTAGTTGATCGTCGCCGCGTTGCGCCGTTCCCCGGGTCGGCCAACTCCGGGTACGCATTCGTTGATCTAACTTCGCTTCCGATCACCGCGGTCCAGAGCATCGACATTCTGAAAGATGGCGCTTCGACCACTTACGGCGCGGACGCGGTTGCGGGCGTGGTGAACCTTAACATGTATAAAGATTATCGCGGCGCACAGGTGACGATCCAGTATGGCGACTCGGCTACTGGCAACGCAACCGGTAACGGATCAGACGACGCCGAGTACAGAGGCGACCTTCTCTTTGGAGTGGGCAACGACACAACCAGTATCACTGGCGACATCTTCTATTACAAGCATCACGACATGTTCAACCATGACCGGCAGAACTCGCTTAATCCGCCGTTCTTGAGTTCGAACGCGGTGCCGTGGAACCTTCAGTTGCAAACGCAGGCGATTTTGCACCCGTTTGATATCAACGGCAACCCCCAGCCGCCCCCGGTGCTAACTCCTGCACAGCTAGCTCGAACTACTAATTTCGGCACGGCGCCGGATAATTCCAACGGATTGACGCCGGCGAGCGATTATATCTACGATCTGGGCACCCGCGTGAGGTCGTTCGGCGGTCTGCTACCCGGCTTTAACTTCAATCTGTATTCAAGCTCGTATCCGAGGCAGGAGCGCTGGGGCGGTTATACGGCGTTCGAGCACAAAATCTGCGACGATCAGTTGCGGCTTTTTGGCGATTTCTATTATGTGGAGGCCAAAACGCATGACGAACTTGCGCCAGACGCTACGGGCAATTTCGTCACGCCTGGTTCCCCGACGCGCT
>QHPG01000147.1 GCA_003219005.1 Verrucomicrobiota bacterium | reverse complement strand
ATGCCACGTCGCCCTGCGCTTCATTCACGCGCTTGAATCGGTAGCCTTCGGCCGCGCGAATCGCCTGGTCGGCCTGCCCCTTCGCTCTAGGCACCGCTTCATTGTAATCGCCGTTCGCGATGTTAACGGCGTTTTCGCGGTCTTGTTGCGCTTTGTTAACTTCGTTGAAGGAGCCCTGGACCTCGGTAGGAGGGTTGACGTTCTTCAGTTGCACCTGATCGACGCGGACGCCGAGCATGTAGCGTTTCGATAGTTCCTGCATTCGCGCGAGCGCCGAGACCTCGATGTCTTGGCGGCCGATCGTAATGACTTCGTCCACCGTTCGGTCGCCGATCACTTCGCGCATCGCCGCTTCGGACAAATCGCGCAACGTTTGGGCAGGATTACGGACGTCGAACAGATATTGCTTGGGATCGTCGATGCGGTATTGCACGACCCATTCGACAAGTGCCGCATTCAGGTCGCCTGTGACCATTGACCTTTCTTCCTGCGCATCTGTCGGCGGTTGGTCGGGATTTGTGTATCCAGGAGTGGTGAAGCCGAACTCAAGTTTCAATTGCCGCCGTGTCGGCAGGACAGTTACTTCATCGATCCCAAAGGGCAGCTTGAAATGCAGCCCTGGCTCGACCGTTTTCAAAAACTTGCCAAACCGAAGAACGACCCCTTCCGATTCAGCCTGCACCGTGTAACACGCTGTCCATATCAAAACCACCACAAGCATGACGATGAGAACACCCGCGATCAATCGCCCGGGGAAACGCGGCAGATGAAAATTGTAAACGACGGGAGATTGGCTGTTCATGCTGGTTCGCGCGGGCGGACCTCATTCAAAACCTTTCTCAACGGACCGTAAACAAGTAAACTGTATCGGACAGGTGAAAGTTGCTGTTTCCGATTCGTTTGGGATTTGAAATGCATCGGTTATACAATCTAGCGTGCAGGTCTCAACCATCCACTTCAAAGTCACTTTTGGGCAGAGAAAAGTGGGTGATTAATCAACAATGAAGCGTATTCGCTCGTTCGCACGAAATCCTTCAGAAGCTACGCACGTGGCTACGTTCTCAATCGGATTTCCGACGTAAGTGTTTTGCGGAGCTAGAGATTAGATGCACCGTGCAGGAATCGAACCTGCAACCAGTGATGGAGTGTCAGAGAAGCTGAAGATGGCTCCGATTCGACCCAGGGAAGTGATGATAGCATAGCAAGCCGATAATTCTCATTCTGAATTGCCAGCAAAATTGCCAGCAAATAGCACTGAAAAAGTCCGCGCGAGTAGTCAAAGAGTTTGCTTGATTACCCAGGTAAACGACGTTTAAATCGCATCAAATACAGGGGAAGGAACCGCCGAATCCTACCGCTGGAGCCAAATCATGCATCGAGCGAGAGCATTCGAAGTCCGCTGATCAAAGTTGCCTGCGCATAAGCGCACGCGACGCTTCAATTACGAAATTTATGTACCATGAAAGCGTTATTTTCAGTCATTCTCGCGCTCGCTGTTTGCGCTGGCAGCGTTCAGGCGGGGCCTGTTCGCACGGCAAGGCATGTGGCGAAAAACACTGCGATTACGGCGAAGAATGTCGCGCATAGCACGGTGAAGGGCACACGAAGAGCCGTTCATACGGTAGTCAGTTTCTTTACCCGATAAACCGAGGCATTCTTCGGACTCCGGTCGAGTGTTAGCAAAGCGAACGTACGCTCTGTGCTCTCAGTGTTACGCGATCGGCAACCTCCGACTCTGCCGATTGCGGTCAATTCATCCGTTGATGAATTTGTGGCGGGATACAACTGCTGCTTGATTCGCGAACGATTAGGTAGAGCACAGAAAAAGTGCTGTAACCTGCCGAAACGAATTTCTGTCTTTTGGGGTAAATGGGCATTCGATCTTTCTTGCGTCTTCGAATAACTTCGGCGCGTACCCGTGAATTTGTCCGGAGCGTTCTCGTCGCGCTTCTGGTGGCAACGATTTTCCTCGCAGGGATTCAGCTGCGCCACTGGATCGCGGAAAACACGAGGCACGTGCGCTATCAGCACGATATCGTCAACGGTTTTTACTGGGGCAGCGAGGTTTTGGCGGAGGCGCAGCGCTTATCGCCCGATGAAGCTTCTGCCAGTTCGTGGACAGGATTCTTCCGCGGGTATTTCGCGCTATACGACCAAGTAAAAGGCGAGGCCTACGAAAATGATTACGCCCTCGATTATCCACCGCTGCGACTTCTGGCCATGGCAATCTGGGCAAAACACGTGCGCAATGAATTCCCGGGAGTCGATGATGGACATCCGAGGCTGGTCAATCCCCTGCTGAAGATCAACGTCCTGTGCGAACTGCTTTCCGCATTGGCGATTTTCTTCCTGGTCCGCTTGTGCGTGCAGCGGTCGTCACGTACAACCCGGTCAACCTTTCTCCGCGATTTAACGCTGAACGATCGCACTTTGGTCTGTGGTCTGGCCGCTGCGAGTGTCGCATGGCTCGAACCATCGATGATTCTCGACGCACACGGCTGGCCGCAGTGGGATGTCTGGGTTCTGCCTTTTTATCTGTTCGCCGCGCTTGCAGCACTGAAGAATCGCTGGTTCTGCTGTGGCTGTTTGCTCGCAGCGGGGGCAATGCTCAAGGGACAACTGTTATTCGTTGCGCCGTTTTTTGTTCTCTGGCCGTTGTGGCAAAAAAGGTGGACCGGTGCGCTGCGCGTGCTCGCCGGCTTCACGGCAACGACGGCGCTCATCGTTTCGCCGTGGATTCTGCGCGGCCCGCTGGCCTGGATCTCCGTTGGTATTATCGCCAGCGTTCCCTTCTCGTTCCTTGTGAAATATAGATATCGCCATTCAGGCGCGTGGCTCGCTGGAATTGCAGGCAGCGCGGCATTTCTCATCGGTGCGTTTACCGGCGGCAGCTTCACCTGGTTACAAGTCGGCTTTCTCTACGGCAGCGAACACTATCCGTACCTGTTCATCAGCTCGTGCTACAACCTTGCATCGCTGCTCGCCGAGCTTGGCTGGTCATTAAAAGATTCCCTTCTGTCGGTTCACATCGGATCGCTCGATTTGAATCTGACGCTGCAATGGGCGCTGCGTTTGCTGTACCTTGGAGCCCTGGTTCTGTGCGCTCGCGGAATGGCGCGACACCTGCGCACGCGCGATCCGCGTATGCTGATTGCCATCGCCGCGCCGTGGTTGTTGATGTTCGCGCTGCTAGGTCAAATGCACGAGCGCTATCTCATGTGGGGCGCAGTCGTCAGCGCTGTCGCCTTGGGCGTCAGCATCAGATTAAGCATCGTCCATTTCATCATCTCAGTCGTAAGCACGGCCATGATCATGCACGTGATGCTGATCGACAAAAAGCTCGACTCGACGCTGCGGGCCATTGACGTGCTCCATAGCATTCGACCTTATGCATCGGTCCTGGTGCTGGGATGTGTGGCTCTTTATCTTTGGAACGCGCTTGCAATACCGATTCCGACTTTTCAACGTGGATCGGCGAAAGCCGTGAGGACGCCCGCCCTCTCGCTGGGAGCCGAGCCGGAGGAAGCCTGAAGAGCTTAGGCTATAACCAGTGCGCTAGTTATTCCGGCGCTGTCATCTTATTGGCGCGCGAGTCGGCGAAATAAAAACGCGCCCAGCACGATAAAGAGAACATTGGGAAACCAGACAAGCAGCTCTGGATGCACCTGCGGGTTGCCGCGCAACGTATCGCCAATGATGACAAAGAGGAAATAGGTAGTGGCAACAATCAAACCCATGGCGAACCCAATTGAAGTCTCTCGTCGATGCGCCGTCACGCCGAGCGGGACTCCGATTATTGCGAAGGCCATGCACGCGAACGGGAATGAAAAACGCTTGTTGATCTCGGTACGGCTGGCGCTGCGTTCCTGCTGGTTCTCGCTTTTTAATTGTTCAAGCAATTGTTCGATCGATAACGCGGAACGGCTCGGGCGTTTTTTCTGTTTCTCGTAAAGCTCGTCAAGGCTGATAGGCAATGTGCCTTCCACCATGTTAATTCCGTCTCGAATCTTTCTAAGGTTGGATGGGTCTTTCGGGTCGCGCTCCTGGTAACGCGCCTGATACAGATGCATGAGAATCTGCTTGTTCGCCAAATCAGCTTCGAGCATCCCTTTCTTCGCGAAAGTCACCTTTACCGGCATCGAATTCTCGTTCAGCTCGAAGACAGTAATGTTCTCGAGCTTGTTGCCCTCTTTCTTGCCAACGTAAATCTTGCGCCCGGGAAATTGGTCAATGACCTGATCGCTTCCAAAGAGCGCCATCGGATTTCGCGTGGCCAGATCGAAAATCGTGCTGCGCAATTTTTCCTGCGCAGCCGGCGCAGCCTGCACGTTGAGCCAGAGACAGATTGCCGTGCAGCCGACCGCGATCGCGCCCAGCGGAATGCAGATGCGCGAAATGCTCACGCCATTGCAGCGCAGCGCGATCAATTCGTTGTCCGCGGAGAGCCGTCCGAACACGAGCAAGATCGCGGTCAACAATCCCCAGGGAATCGTGAAAATGAGTGAGAACGGCAACACATACGCGATGAAGGTGATCAGGTATTCCACCGGAACATCATGGTTCACCAGCAGCGGAAGCAGTTTCCGGAAAATGTTTCCGACGACGAGAACCAGGCTTAGCACGGCGATCGCAAACGCCACGTTGACCAGTAACTCGCGGCTAACAAATCGATCGATCAGTTTCATTTTCCTGTGCAAACGTTAGCACAAATCGGTAGGGCGGGCAGTCCTCTGCACGCCGTCTGCCCCTCTGCGCGCACGGAGTGACGCGCCCTACAGCGGGAAAAGGGCAGCGCGGCGTCCCTACCAAAACCTCGAAAATTTGCTAAGCTCAACGCATGATGAACACCGCCATGTACGATGTCGCGATCATCGGAGGAGGACCTGCTGGCAGCATTGCTGCGGCGCTGCTCGCGCGCGCTGGCCGGCGCGTGATCGTGTTCGAGCGCGAAAAATTTCCGCGCTTTCACATCGGCGAATCGCTCCTGCCGTTCAGCATGAAGGCCTTTACTCGGCTGGGTCTGCACGAAAAATTTTTGCGCGCCGGATTCATGAAAAAATTCGGCGGCGAGATCGTTGGCGCATGTTCGGAAACTGGAACCAAGTTTTATTTCAAGGACGGCTATCGCTCCCAGACCGATCACGCTTATCAGGTCACACGCGGGGACTTCGACAAGGTGCTATTGGATCATGCTGCCGAATGCGGCGCCGAAGTGCACGAGCAAACTTCAGTTGATCGAGTCGAGTTCTCGAAAGAGGACGTTGAGCTTGGAGTCAGATCCAACGGTTCGTCTCATTCAATCCGGGCGCGTTACGTCATCGACGCCAGCGGGCGCACCTCGGTTCTGGGCAGGCAATTCAAAATCAAAAAGACCTACGATCATCTTCAGAAGCTATCTATCTTCGCGCACTACGATGGTGTCTGGCGCGCGGAAGGAATTGACGGCACGCTCACAGTCTTGATCCGTGCTATCGATCGTTGGTTCTGGTTGATTCCAATCGCCGCCGACCGCACCAGCGTAGGAGTGGTTCTCGACAGCGAAACGTTTCGCAAGTCGAAACTCAGCGCTGGAGAATTTCTCGATCAAGCGCTCGCTCAACAGCCAATCATCGCCAAACGGATGACAGACGCGCGGCGCGTCTCGCAAGTTTATGTGGAAGCGGATTTCTCCTATCGCAGCGCGAGATTGCGCGGCGATCGTTGGTTGCTCGCAGGCGATGCCGCCGGGTTCATTGATCCGATTTTTAGCAGTGGCGTTTTTCTCGCTGTGTTCAGCGGCGAACTTGCCGCCGACGCGCTTAACGAAGTTCTTGATCATTCGCACAAGGCGAAACGGTTGTTCCCGCGGTACGAGCGAGCCGTAAATCGAGCGATGGATATTTATCTTCGGTTTGTGAACGCTTGGTACACGAAGGAGTTCATCGAAGTTTTTCTCGCGCCGCGCAATGTGCTCGGGCTTGCGCCCGCAGTGAACGCAGTGCTTGGCGGAAATGTCGGCAACAGTTTCCCCATTCGCTGGCGGATGTGGCTATTCTATTTTCTGGTTTGGCTGCAACGGCATCATCCGATTGCACCGAGGCTCACACTCGTGCCAAACAAAGCAGAAGTGCCAGCGACCATGCAAACGGTACGCGCGGCGCCATGAGAGTACAGGTAGGGACGATTCACCGAATCGTCCGAGTGTTCTCACCTTTCGCATGGGCGATTGAGGTCAATCGCCGCTACCTGATTGTCTCTCTTGTGATTGCTATTTTTTGCGTAACAAGTTGCACAACCGTCTCGCCCCATGAATTCTCTGCACCAACTGCGAAATGGCAGACCAAAACCGGCCAGCTCATGTATCGAAACCCCAAAACGACGGTGATTGGCGACGCGCTCGTCCGCTTTTCAAAGACGGGCGATTTTGAATTAACACTGTCGAAAGGCCCGGGAATAACGTTGCTGTCCCTCCGACAGGATGCCACCTTCGCCAAAATCACCGGTGCCTTCGCGCGCCGGGGCTGGTCTGGACCTGTCGCGCAAGCTCCGCCGCAGTTGCGCGGCTGGCTGGCGTTGCGAGATCAATTTTTACATGCGCCAGATCAAAAAACTCTGCGATACGTCAGCGGTAACGAGAGTTTTCTATTCCGGTTCTGAGCGTCTAAGCTTAAGCGCGCAGAGCTTGCGCCTTCGGCGAAGGGTTTTGGCATCGTCTTCGGAGAAGCCGATCCACCAAGCACGCCAAGGTGGAACGCGTTGTCCTTAACGCGTTGCCAAAAAATCCCAAAAGTTCGAGCATTGGCATCTTGGGGCCGGTTCGTGTTGAATGTGGCTCATTCATGCGCATCAGCGATTTCATCGCCCGAACCATCGCGCAGCGCCGCGCGCTGGTCTGGTGCGGCGTGGGTGTGCTCATTATTTTTTGCGTTGCGATTCTCGTCACGTCGTTGCGACTTGATTCCGAGGTCTTCAACGTTTTGCCCGCGAGGTTTTCATCGGTGCAAGGTCTCAAAATCTACGATCGCGATTTTGAGCAAACGCGGGAGCTGACGTTCGCGCTTCTATGCAATCCAAATGACGTCGATAAACTGGAGGAGTTCGCGCCCGTATTTGCCGAGCGATTACGGCAGCAACCCTGGTGCGCCCGCGTGCTGGCGGGTTCGCCCATGGCCACGCCCGACGGCATTCGCGATCTCCAGTCAATCGCGGTCCCGTTGCTTCTCAATCTGGAACCGCACGTTTTCGACGAGACGATGTTGATCTTGCAACCGGAGAAAATTCGCGATCGTCTTCACCGCTTGCGTCAACTGATCGAGGCCGGCTCGCCGCGGCCGGAGTTCGAGCTTTCGTTTGATCCGCTTGGGCTGATTGCGCCGGCGCTCAAGCCTTTCGCAGAAAGCACCGTGATTGAACAGGAACAGCCACTCACATCCCCCGATCGCAACATGCGAATCTTTTTGGTGGTGACGAACCAGACGACTGTCAGCGCGTTTGAATGCCAGCGTTTGATGCGCCGGGTGAATGAATTTCGTGCGACCGCAGCAGAAGGCTGGGAGGGTGCTCCGTTGCAAGTCCTCGTGACCGGGCGGCCAGCCTTTGTGTCGGAGATTTCGTTGAGCATGCGTTATGACGTTGTGGCGACACTGCTTGGATCGGTCGTGCTGGTAGGCATCATTTTCTTTGCAGGTTTTCGTCGATGGCTGCCGTTGGCGGGCATGGCATTCTGCCTTCTCTTATCTTGTCTGGTAGCACTGACAGCCGGTCAGCTTCTTTTCGGACAACTCAGCATGATCAGCGTCGCCTTTTGCGCGATTCTCG
The DNA here is from genome assembly GCA_003219005.1 of Verrucomicrobiota bacterium. Lineage (GTDB taxonomy): Bacteria > Verrucomicrobiota > Verrucomicrobiia > Chthoniobacterales > UBA10450 > Udaeobacter. The sequence goes on along the minus strand of QHPG01000147.1, from coordinate 3,765 downwards.
TCGGGCTCGGCGTGGATTTCGCAATTCTCAGCATCGGACGCTACCATCAGGCGCGCGCCGACGGGCAACCGCATCAACAGGCCATTGCAACGTCAGTGGCAAAACTCGGCCGCGCGATTTTCTTTGGCGCGCTCACCACAGCGGTAGGATTTCTTGCACTGGTGCTAAGCGGCGCCATGAGCTTTTCGCAGCTCGGTGTGCTTATTGCGATCGGGATTTTCATCGCCGGCCTGTTCATGTGCTCGATTTTGTTTCTGTTTGTCCGCGAACGGCACGGAGCAGTTCAGCATGATTGGCTCTTCGAGGTCGTGAAAAATTATGTGCGATGGACTGTGCATAAACCCGTGCCCATGCTGATTTCTTCGAGTGTCGTTTTGTTGCTGCTGACTGCCATCGGCTTTTCGCCGGTTCCCCCGCTCCGCTTCGAAGCCAGCACACGGTCATTGCAGCCAAAAAACATCCGTGCGAGTCGCGTTCTAGAGAAAATCATGCACAAGATGCCCGTGCGCTGGGAACCTGTCCTGGCGATTGTTCGTGGGGAAAATCCGCAGGAACTGCACGATTACTGGCAAAAAATTTCCGCGCATTGGCGGCAGCTTCGGACAGCAGGCAAAATCAAAAACTTCTCTACACCCGCGGCGCTTTGTCCGTCACCAAATTGGATGCAAGCAAATCGACAACGATTGAGCGCGATCAATTTCCAGGCAGCGCGCGCGATGTTGGAAGAAACGCTGGATGCCGAAGGATTCAGCCGCGATTCATTCGAGCCGGCATTCACGTTGCTTGACGACTTACAACATGTTGGCGATCAAAATGCGTCCTTGCCAAACTGGCGTACCCAATTGCCGGAATCATCGAGCTGGTGGTTTTTAGTGGACCGCTATTTCGGAAGAGACCCATCGCTCACAACTGGATTTGTTACGACCAATCAGCGGGTCGCGACCCACGCGCAAAGCCAGGAGCTCGAACGCACGCTGCCAGTGGCTGGTGTTGCGATGATTCTCTCAGGCTGGAGCTACGCGCTCGCCGATCTCCAGCCATGGTCGCATCATCAACTCCTCATAATCAGCGCGCTGATGGCGATCTTCGACATATCGTTGCTGGCCTTGTTGTACCGCGACCTTCGTTTGTGGCTCATCCAAGTGATTACACTCGCCTTCGGCATCGGAGCGATGATTGCGTCGATGAAACTGCTGCACGTCAATCTCAATCTGCTCAATGTGCTCTCGTTTCGCCTGGTACTGGCTATCGGTGTGGATTACGGGATATATGTTGTGCTCGTCTGGCAAAAGACACGTGAAATCGAGCATGATGTTGCCGGCGTGGTGAAGCCAGTTCTACTCGCGGGTTTGACCGCTGTGAGCGGTTTCGGTTCGCTCGCGCTTGCGCGCAACCCAGCACTCACCGGCCTCGGTATCGCGTGCGCGATCGGAATTTTCTGGAGCCTGGTCGCGACGATTTTTTTCACTCTCCCAGCAATGGCAGCGCTGAACTCAAAAGCTCCTGAGGCAAACGCACAAAGACCAAAGGACCACCAGGAAGCGATTCAAAAGCGACGCTGAATCGCGCATCGTCACAAAAAGGTAACGCTTTTGTTACTTTTTGGATGCGGCCTGCAAACACTTTTCGTCCGATGAAACGACTGCTAAACTAGCGATAAAATGCGTTTACGCGTGTTGCTTTGGTGTGGCGCGATTCTACCGTTGCTTCCCGTGGCGCTTCCGGCAAGCACCACGGTAGAGGGACGCGTGGAATTGCCAAAATCGCGTTCGGCGCCGGTGCAGGCGAAACGCTACGAGATCGTGACTAAAGGCGGCGTTCTTTCCACACAGCCGCCGCTGGCTGTGATCTATCTCGATGGTCCTTTCCCCCAGCCAGCTTCCCTGCCGACAAAGCAAGTCACGCAAAAAGATTTGACGTTCATTCCAGCGCTCCTGCCAGTGCGAGTTGGAACAAAGGTTGAATTCCCAAGCCTTGATGACACTTATCACAACATTTTTTCCTATTCGCCTGCCAAACGATTTGATCTTGGCCGTTATCGGCCCGACGAACGACCGGTTCCGTCGCAAGTCTTCGACAAGCCGGGCCTGGTCACATTGCGGTGCGACATTCACGAACACATGCGCGGGTTGATTCTCGTTTTGAATACTCCGTATTTTGTGATGACCGACACAGCTGGACGCTTTCGATTAGGCGGACTTCCAGCGGGTCACTACACGCTCAGGGCGTGGATCGACAGCAGGACCACGCGAGAGAAGCCGGTTGACTTGAAGAACGGACAGACGCTGCACGTTGATTTCCCATGAGTGCCTCGGACCAAGCGAGAGACAAGGACGTAGCGAGCTTTCGCACTCGGTTGTTTACCGCCATGATGCTCATTGTCGCAAGCCTGACCGCGCTAGGTCTCTATCTCGCGCAGCGCAAGGTCACGTCCGATGCAGAACGAAATTTGCAGGAGAATTTTCAGGGTGAACTTTCTTCGTTGCACAAGCTCGAGGAATTGCGGCACGCGGCGCTGGCCGATCGTTGCAATGCGCTCGTGGCCAAGTCGCGGATTCACGCGGCCATCGAGGACAACGCAATCGATCTGCTGTATCCCAGTGCCAAAGACGAGTTGCGCGATCTAATGGAAGGCGAAGAACCGCCCCCGGAACAGGCGGCGCAATCGCTTCACGCAACGTTCTATCGGTTTCTGGATGGCACAGGGACAGTCCTTAAACCGCCGAATCCGAAAGAAGTTGGGCAGATGGATGCGAAAGCGGAAGCACAGTTGTCCTTGACGAAATTGCCTGACACGCAGCAGATCGGATACCTCCAGGAAAAAGTCGCCGCAGACGGAGGCGCGGTTGCGGAAATTCTGGCCGTGCCGATTTTTTCGACCGATACGGGCGAAGTCATTTCGGCACTCGTGGTAGGGTTCAAGCCGTTTCAGCCCAAGCAAACGGAGGCGGGCACCGGAATGAAAAGCGGCATTTGGGTCAACGGCCAATTGCTTTTGCCTTCACTTCCGAGATCTGCAGAGACATCTTTAAGCGAAAAAATCGCCAATGCAGTCGCGGATTCTCATCGGGCAGAAAACAAATTTCGTGTCAACGTCGATGGTTCACCACAGCTCGTTTTTTACAAGCGACTCAATCCCGGTTCTCTTTTTCCGCCCGCTTACGAAATTTGCGCGTATCCACTGGCCGATTCGATTGCACAGCTGCATCGGCTTCGTTGGCAAATTGGCGGAGCGGGCGCGTTGCTTTTGTTAGGCGGTTTCGTCGCAAGCCATTTGGTCGCGCTGAGGTTTTCGGCGCCGGTAAAGAAGCTGGCGCTGGATTCAGAGCAAAACCGTGTGCGACGAAAACGAGCCGAAGCCGCGCTCGCCTCGACCGCTGAGGAATTGGAACGATCCACACGATATTCGGCCGATGCCTCGCACCAGTTGAAAAGTCCGGTTACCGTTCTTCGCGTTGCCATCGAATCATTGTTGGCGCGCGAAGATTTTAAACCGGAGGTTTACGAGGAGTTGTCCGCTCTGCTCCATCAAACGCATCGTTTTACCGGCGTAATTGACGAGTTGCTTCTTTTGTCGCGCATGGATGCTGGGCATCTTCAAATTGCATCGACACCGGTAAATCTTAGCCAGCTCATTGATGAGTGGCTCGACGATCTTGGCGCGCTTCCCGATTCGCCTGAGGTGAAGATTGAAAAAGAATTCCCAGTCGGCCTATTCGTAGCTGGCGAAAGGCAGTACACGTCCCTCATTGTGCAAAATCTGCT
>QHPG01000146.1 GCA_003219005.1 Verrucomicrobiota bacterium | reverse complement strand
CGGTTGCACGATCGATTCGCCTTCTTTTACGCTGTCGTGCACCTGTGCGATCGCGCGTGCGATGGCTGCGTTACCGGCAGTTTCGCGGGTGATATTTAATGCCTGCAAAATCGGAACACCGCTTGTGACCAGTGATCCAAGTGTGCGCGCGAAACGGGAGATCGCGGTTTTGCGATTCAAATTGCCGAAAAGCGGCATACGCAGTTTAAAATTATCAATGACGAGTCGTCCGCGACGCGTACGACCAATCAATTTGTAGAAGGTCACGATAGCTATAACCGCACCCAGGATAATCAGGCCATCGTTTTTCATGAACCCACTTACTCCGATCACAAACCTGGTCACAGGCGGCAGCGGTTTGTCGCCGAGGATGTCGTGGAAAATCGCTTCGAACCTCGGCACGATGAAGATCATAAGAAAAGTCATGATGCCCACGGCCATCGTCATCACGATGCCGGGATAGACCATCGCAGCGATGACTTTGTTTTTGATCTTCGCGGCTTTCTCTTGAAATTCCGAAAGCCGGTTGAGCACCAGCTCAAGCACACCGCCGACCTCGCCGGCTCTGACCATGTTGACGTACAAATCATTGAAGATCCGTGGATGCAGGGCCAGTGCGTCAGAGAATGTGCTGCCGCTTTGCACGGAGTCGGCGAGCTTGTTGATGGTATTTTTCATCAGCCTGTCGCGCTCCTGCTTTGCCAGAACGTTCAAGCTTCGCAGCAGTGGCAATCCGGAATCAACCAGCGTCGCCAGTTGCCGAGTAAAGACCATCAGAATCTTTGATTTAACCTTTCTGCGCCGAAAAAGAACGATGCCCTTTTTCGCGCGCGGCTTCGTCACGCGCGCCGTCGTCGTTCCACGACGCCGAGCTTCTTTGCCGTCGGGACCGCTGATCGCCTCCTCAATAACGCTCGTGGGGAAATAGCCGGACTGGCGCAATTGAGTGATGGCGGCATTGGTGGAAGTGGCTTCAACCAAACCGGTCGCCTCTTGCCCCCGAGCATCAAGAGCTACGTAGTTAAAACGTGGCATGGCGGGGGGTATTGTAACTAGCTAAAGATGTTATGTCGAGCGTGGTGATTTGGTGAACCTCAAGAATGACGAATGACGAAATGAAGCCCGAATGAGCGAATGGACGAAAAGAATCGCTGATCGACTTCTTTACTTCGTGCTTCGTCATTCGTCATTAATGCTTCGTCATTTCTTCACGTGTACCTGAGCACTTCCTCGAGGGTGGTGTCGCCGGCGAAGATGCTGCGCAAGCCGTCCTGGCGCAGCGCGACCATTCCAAGCTCGATCGCCTTTTGTTTGATCGTAACCGTGGGCGCACGGTCATTGATCAATTCACGAAGCGGATCGGTGATCTTCAGCAACTCGTAGATCCCTTTTCGTCCTTTGTAGCCCGTGTTGTTACAAGCGTCACAACCCTTGCCGTAGAAGAATTGTTTATCGCCAGTGTCCTGCCGCGAAAGTCCCAATTCGCCCAGTAAAGTTTCGTTGGGCTGATACGTTGCGCGGCATTGGCGACAGATGCTGCGCAGCAACCGCTGACCGAGCACAGCCTCCAGCGTTGACGAAATCAGGAACGGTTCCACGCCCATATCGATCAAGCGCGTGATCGCGCCAGGCGCGTCGTTGGTGTGCAGGGTCGTAAAAACCAAATGCCCCGTGAGAGAGGCCTGAATGGCAATCTGCGCCGTGTCAAGGTCGCGTGTCTCGCCTACCATGATGCGGTCCGGGTCTTGTCGCAGGAACGAGCGCAAGGCTCGCGCAAACGTCAGGCCGATGGCTTCGTTCACCGGCACCTGCACGATTCCTTCCAGATCGTATTCAACCGGCTCCTCAGCGGTAATCAGCTTCGAATCGATCGTGTTGATCTTGCGCAGGCAGGAATAAAGCGTGGTGGTCTTTCCCGAGCCGGTCGGTCCCGTCGCGATAAAAATGCCGTTGGGCCGTTCGATCATTTCGAGCAGAAAATTGTAGATGTAATCAGGCATCCCCAGCGCTTCGAGGTCGAGGTTCACAATGCTGCGATCAAGCACGCGCAGCACCAGGCTTTCGCCGAATTGGGTTGGCAACGTTGAAACGCGAAGATCAACATTGCGCCCGGCAATATGCTTTTGGATGCGGCCATCCTGAGGCAGCCGTCTCTCGGCGATGTTCATGTTCGCCATCACTTTCACCCGCGAAATCACAGGCAAGGCCAGATGGCGCGGCGGCGGCGAGATTTCGTAAAGTGCGCCGTCGACGCGATACCGGATTTTGAATTCGTTTTCGAACGGCTCGAAGTGAATGTCGCTCGCGCGGTCCTGGATCGCCTGGTAAAGAATGAGATCAACAAAGCGAATGATGGGTGTCGCGTTCGCCTCGGCTTCAACGACAGCTTCGCCGTCGCCCTCGCGCAATTGCAGAAGTTCCCCAGCTTCGCCGAGCTGCTTGAGAACTTCCTGCATGCTCGTCGTGTCGGTGCCGTAATGCTGCTTGATCAGCTCTTCGATCTGTTCGGGCGGCGAAACCACTAGCTGAATGTCTTTACCGAGCGCGAAACGAAGGTCGTCTGCGGTTTGGAGATCAAACGGATCGACCAGCGCGATTCGTAATGTGGCTCCGCTCATTTCAACTGGAAGCGCGCCCTGCAACCGAGCCAGGCCACTGGACCGTCTTTCCGTTCAGTTCCACTTCGCCCAGCACGTCTTCGGCTTGCGAAGGCTGGAGCACACGCTGCTCCACGAAAAATTCGGCCAGCTGTTTATCCTTCATGATTCGGGTCTCTGGGTAGCGCACGCGTCCCGCGTGCCGGTTTCGGCGTCACGCCGAAACGAACTTTCGTTGCGATATTCATCATCCTCTGTCCAGACCCACGGATAGGGCTCATTGTGCTGGGCTACGCCGGAATCCCACGGATTACGGAGGATGTAGTGAAACTTTTCGTGCAAATCGCGATCTGATCGGATGTAACGATCAAAGCGCTCCTTCTCCCAAACTGCTCCCGTCTTTTTTTCGGCTTCGTTGATTCTGTGGGCCGAAAAGGATTTGATTGAATGCAATAATTCGCTCAGGGGCCAGAACACGACGGTTTTTTTGTCGTCGTTGTTTTTCGGCCAAGGTTGGAGCAGAAGATGTACATGGTCCGGCATCACGCAGGCCGCAAAGAGCTCGTAACGTTGTTTGTGAAAATGATGTGACGAGTTTAGAACGATCGAGCGCGCGTTTGGCGGTAGGCAACGGTCTTTTTTCGTGCCGATGGTTACAGCATAAATCGCCCACGGTCGTTCGAAATGCGGAAGTCTCCGGCGAGAATACTGTGCACCATCCCGCGGCTGCGCTTCAAGAAAAGTCCGCAACGGCGCGACGCCGTCGCCAACACGCGGGACGCGTGTGCTACCCGATCGAGAACTCGCTGTGCTCATTAGCTCACGTCACCCACGGTGATGGAAATGACTTCGTCCGCGGAAGTGACCCCTGAGAGCACCTTGCGTACGCCGTCTTCGCGCAACGTTCGCATGCCCAATTCGCGAGCGCGCTGCCGGAGGACAAAGCTCGAGCTGCGTTTGTTGATCATGTGGCGCACCTCATCGTCGATCACAAAAATTTCGAATATTCCCGTTCGTCCCTTGTAGCCAATTTGACGGCACTCATCGCATCCCTTCGGTCTCATGACCTGCGCGTCGGCAACCTGGCCGGGCTCGATTCCCAGCGCGCGCAACTCGGTGTCGGTGAGTTCGCCCGATTGCTTGCAGTTGTTGCATAACTTCCGGACAAGTCTTTGCGCCATGACCGCGCGGACCGAGGACGCAACGAGAAACGGTTTCACTCCGATATCGATCAGGCGGGCGACGGCAGCCGGCGCGTCATTGGTGTGCAGTGTGCTGAAGACAAGGTGGCCGGTGAGACTGGCGTTCGTGGCAATGCCCGCAGTCTCGAGATCGCGAATTTCACCGATCATGATGATGTTCGGCGCCTGCCGCAGGATGGAACGTAAAGCGGCGCCAAAGGTCATGCCGATTTCCGTGTTCACCTGCACCTGATTGATCCCGGTCATCTGATATTCGATCGGTTCTTCAACCGTAATGATCTTGCGGTCCGGTTTGTTAACGTAATTGAGACAAGCGTAAAGCGTGGTCGTCTTGCCGGAGCCAGTCGGCCCAGTGACGAGGAGAATGCCGTCCGGCAGTTTGATGAGGCGCTCTACGATTTCCTCATCGTCAGAAAAAAATCCAAGTTCTGGCAAACCGAGCTTTAAGCTGGATTTGTCCAGTATCCGTAACACCATGCTCTCGCCATGATTGGTCGGCATGGTCGAGACGCGCAGGTCGATGGGCTTCTTTTTGATCCTTACCTGGATGCGACCATCCTGCGGCAAACGTTTCTCGGCGATGCTCATCGAGCCGGACATGATCTTGAGCCGGCTGATAATGGCCGATTGCAGACGCTTCGGTGGCGCTTGCATTTCCTGCAGCACGCCGTCAATCCGAAATCGGACGCGAAATTTTTTGTCCAGTGGTTCGAGATGAATATCGCTTGCGCCGGCGCGGTGCGCCTCGATCAGCAACATGGATACCAGCCGGACAATCGGCGCGTCCGCTTCATCAACTGCCGTCGATTCCGCGCCATCGCCAAATTCCAAACCAAGATCGATGTCTTCCCCAATTTCTTTTTGCAGGACGTCCGCCGCTTCGTCGGCCGTGCCGTAGTATTTGATTAAGGCTTCGCTAATTTTCCTGGGACTGGTGCAAACCAGTTCCAGCTCGCGTTGCAGGAGGAAACTCAGGCTATCCATCGTGTCGATGTCGAGCGGGTTGCCCACTGCGACCACGAGCCCGGTTTCGCCAAAAGCGACCGGAATCACTTTGAACCGGCGCGCATCTTCTCCGCGGATCTGGCTGATGATTTGCGGCGGGATCACCATGGTGGAGATGTCGATCCAGTCCATGTGCGCTTGTGCCGCGAGTGTGCGCGAGACGTCCACTTCGGACACAATTCCGTCATTGACCAAAACATCGATCACGCCCGGCTCGCCGTTCAGGCGCGATCGCGCACTGTCGATCTGTTGGCGCGAGAGAAGTCCTACATCGCTAAGGACTCTGAGCACGTAATCTTCGTTTTGTTGCACTGGTGGAAACTGCTGGCGCGCAGTTTACCGCAAATTGCGTGATTTTCCAGCCGCAGTAGGTAGGGACGCCGCGCTGCGGCGTCCAGAACATAGCAGCGCGATGTCCCTACTAATAATCATTCCACGGTCACGCTCTTGGCGAGATTGCGCGGTTTATCGACATCGCGGCCCAATGCGACGGCGAGATGATATGCGAGAAGCTGAAGCGGGATGACGCTCAGGATCGGCATTACGTAGTCGGGCGCTTCCGGCAGCACGATGATTTCGTTCGTGATCCCTTTGAGATGCTTCGCGCAATTTCCGCTGGTCAACGCGATGATGGGACCCTTGCGAGCTTTGACTTGCTCCATGTTGTTCACGTTTTTTGAAAACACCGAATCATCGGGCGCAATAAAAACCGAAGGCAGATCGGAACGAATCAGCGCGATGATCCCATGCTTGAGCTCAGCGCTCGGATGCCCTTCCGCAAAGAGATACGTGATCTCCTTCATTTTGAGAGCGCCTTCGAGCGCGATGGGGAAGTTAAACTGGCGCCCAAAGAACAGAAAGCCGTTCACATTGGCGTACCTTTTGGCAATCGCCTTGATCTGATCGTTGAAATCCAAAACGGCTTCGACCTGTTCCGGCAATGCTTCCAATACTTCGATGACGCGACTGCCTTCAGCCGCGGAAAGATTGCGCATCCTCCCGAAGAGCAGCCCGAGCAGCGTGAGAATAACAAGCTGCGATGTAAACGACTTGGTGGCCGCCACGCCGATCTCCGGTCCGGCGTGCATGTAAACCCCACCGTCGCTCTCGCGCGCGATCGTGCTCGCAACGTTATTACAAATTCCCAGTGTGCGAAAACCTTTGCGCCGGCTTTCGCGCAATGCACCGAGCGTATCCGCAGTTTCACCACTCTGGCTGATAGCGAAGACGAGCGTCTCCGAAGTCATCGGCGTATTCCGATGGCGAAACTCGCTGGCGTAATCGATCTCGGTGGGAATGTTCGCCAGACGCTCGATCAAATATTCGCCGACTCTGCCGGCATGCAGCGCCGTGCCGCAGCCAGTGAGAACGATGCGCCCGACATCGCGCAATTGAGGCGCCGTCATGTTCAAGCCGCCCAATCTTGCGGTGCATTCATCTTGGTTCAGGCGGCCGCGCATCGCGTCGCGCACCGTGTTTGGCTGCTCAAAAATTTCTTTGAGCATGTAATGGGGAAAATCACCCTTCTTGATGTCTTCGGCTGTGAATTCGACTTTGCTGACAGGATGCTCGGTGCTGTCTCCTGCGAGCGAAGTGATCTCGAACTTGTCCGTCCCCGCTGCGACTACATCAAAGTCGTTTAAATAAACTGCGTCGCGGGTGTAAGCGACAATGGCGCTCACATCGCTGGCCAGAAAATTTTCGCCGTTGCCGACCCCGAGCACGAGAGGACTTCCGCGCCGCGCGCCGATCATGAAATCCGGCACATCGGCATGCACCAGCGCGATCCCGTACGTGCCGATCACCTGCCGAAGCGCGCTGCGAACGGCGTCAAAAAGCCGGGCTTTTTTCCCGGGAGCGTCCACCGTGCTTGCGCACGAGTCGTCGTAGAGTTTGCCGATCAAATGCGCGAGCACTTCCGTGTCGGTTTCGGAGCGGAAGTTCGTGTCGCCATCGCGGACGAGTTCATCCTTTAGCGCCTGATAATTTTCGATCACGCCGTTGTGCACCAGCGCCAGTTTGCCGCTGGCGTCGAAATGCGGATGCGCGTTTTGATCGTTCACTTTGCCGTGCGTGGCCCAGCGCGTGTGACTGACGCCGAGCGAACCGGACACCGGTTCCTTCTTCACTAATTTTGAGAGCGCCGCGATGCGCCCTGCACATTTGCGCGTCTCCAAGCGTCCTCTCTGCACGACCGCGATACCGGCGGAATCGTAGCCGCGATATTCAAGACGGCGCAGTCCGTCGAGTAAAATTGGCGCCGCTTCAGCGCGCCCCACGTATCCCACAATTCCACACATGCTTGTCAGACTTTAGCGGTGGCTGTTCGTTATCGCAAGATTCACAGCCGTGAGCGGGCTTGGGTCGCACGCCGCAAACGATGACGAAGCACGAATGACGAAATAATGACGAATTCCAAAAACACACGAACCTCATCTCCACAGTCATCCCGAGCAAAGGCGAGGGACCTCATAATCGTGTTTGGTCATACAAGTTAGAAATGCGTATACGACCAAGTAAGAGATTCCTCGACTCTGCTTCGATCCGCTCGGAATGACAGAACCTGTCAGGTTATTGACCCCGAAAGCGTTCGGGGTTGATTGACCGCAATGCAAACCCGAGCGCAGCGCGATCTACCTCAAAAAACTTCAGAAGGGCTTCCCGCCGCGTTGCCGCCGGGCACGATGCAGCGAACCTTAGCGATCATCATGGGCGGGGGCGCGGGCACGCGCTTGTTTCCGCTCACGAAAGATCGCGCAAAACCCGCTGTGCCGCTCGGTGGCAAATATCGCATCGTCGATGTCCCCATCAGCAATTGTCTGAACTCCCAGCTGCGCTCGATCTATGTGCTGACGCAGTTCAACAGCATGTCGCTGCATCGGCACATCCAGGCCAGTTACAAGTTCGATAATTTTTCGCGCAGCTTTGTGGACATTCTCGCCGCGCAACAAACGCCCGCGGGCTCGCAATGGTATCAGGGAACTGCCGACGCGGTGCGGCAAAACATGCGCTACTTCCTCGAGCGGCCGTACGATTATTACCTCATCTTGAGCGGCGACCAGCTTTACCGGATGGATTTTCGAGAAATTCTGCATCAGCACGTCCAACGGGGCGCGGACATCACATTGGCCACCAAACCTGTGGCGCAGCATCAGGTTTCGGAGTTCGGCATTATGCAGAGTGATGTTGATCGCCGGATCACGGGGTTCATCGAGAAACCCGCGGATGAAACTGCCTTGCAGGAGATGAAGATGAGCCGGGAACTGCTCCGCGCCATCGGCTCCCACGAAGACGAGGAATTGTTTCAGGCGTCGATGGGGATTTATGTCTTCAACCGAAAGGTGCTCATAGAATCTTTGGAGAACGACCTGGCCGATTTCGGAAAACACATTATCCCGATGGCGATCAAAGATCGGCACATCAGCGCGTTCATCTTCAAGGGTTACTGGGAAGACATCGGAACGATTCGCGCCTTTTACGAGGCGAATCTGGATCTCACTGACCTCGTGCCGGAATACAGCTTTTTCGAGCCGGAGTCGCCGATCTATTCGCGTCCACGTTTTTTGCCGGGGAGCAAAATCAACGGAGCCACCCTGCAGCAGGCGATCGTTTCCGATGGCTGCATCATTTCAGATGCGCATCTGGAGCGATGCGTAGTGGGGATACGCAGCGTGATTCAGAGCGGCGCGACCATTCGGAATAGCATCGTGATGGGCGCGGATTATTTTGAACTGGGGCAAACCGATTCGTCACAGCCACCCATCGGCATCGGGCGCAATTGCGTGATCGATCGCGCGATCATCGACAAAAACGCGCGCATCAGCGACGGCGTCGTGATTACGCCGGAAGGTAAACCGGCGAACTTGGATGGAGATAATTACTTCATCCGAGACGGCATCGTGGTGATCCCGAAAAACGCCGTCATCCCGGCGGGCTTCTGGATTTGAATTCTCATCTGCCAACGCAAATCGCGTCGATGGCCTCACGAGAACAAGATTAGCTACGCCTTCCGGAGGCGAGGCTGAATTGAAATGAAGATAACCTAATCATGATAAAATGTGAACCGAGTGCGGTACTGGAAGCCGTTCGCTGCTTCGTCTGATTAGGCCTCATGGGTGACCACGATCTTCCTCGATGGCGGCCTTCTCAGCCGGAGAGAGCCTGGCTCCAAGCTCACCTGCAATCTTCTTTGCAACCTCGCTCTCCACAGCGAATACGTCTGTAATCTCCCGGTCGTAATTCTCGGCCCAAAGATGTCTATCAGTCTTGGCGTCGATCAACTGAACGCTCACCCTCACTCGGTCATCGGTGCGCTGCACGCGGCCTTCTAAAAGGTTTGCCGCGCCAACGTGCTTACCAATCTCGCGTAGATTGCGTGTCGCTGCAGCTCTGTAGCCCATCACATCGCTCTGGCTGATAACCTTCAGGTCGTGGACTTTCGTCAGTCGATTGGTGATTTCTTGCTGTATGCTACCGGCAAAGTCGGCATTTTGGTCGGGGGAGCTCAGATCCTGGAACGGGAGCACGGCGATGCTTTTCTCACGGACTTCGGGAAGCTGCTTCTCCGAACCTTGTATTGCCTGCGGAGTGCGAGCAAGTCTCTCAAGATATCCGTTCACAAGGATCGCGGCACCGATTATGATAGCCGCGAGGATAATCGATCGATTCATTTGGCCTAACGAGACCGAGATAAGCCACGGCAGGGCGTCGTGGCAAACACGCTGAAGTTATCTCGCAATGGGGCCGTTGGCTTCATCGAATGGTTAGGGCTCTAGCGTGGCGTCTTCCGGCACGACCGCCAATCGAGAATACAGAAGAAACACTATGGCCGATGCAATAACATTGATGCCAACTCCCCAAGGCTCCTGCGAAAGTATAGCAAATTGCCCCTCGCTGCCCAAAAAACGGACATCCCACCCCAAACCGGATTGAGTTATCGCGATGGTTGTCTGAAACGCAGTGGCAAATCGGTACGCGACTATTGGCGACGAGATGAAAGGAATTTGGAGGCCGAAATAAACACGTAAGTGTCGAGGTGGTGCGGGGCCCTCGCTTAGCTTTACACCGAGGAAAATGCCGTAACCATAAAGGCAAACAAAGGCGAGCAGCACAACGTAGGCAATCACCTTATCGACGTGAGAAAAAAACTGTATTGTGCGTGCGACACCTACGAAACCACCACCGATTGTAAGAATCAGGAGCAATCGGCGAAACCAAACATTCATGAGACCTAACGAGAATTCGACCTTATTTTTGGACCTTTCAGGAGAAATATCCAATTTCTGGGTCTAATCCCGGCTCGGTTGTTAGCTACGGTCGGCGGCCTGAGAATTGCCGACCCGTTTCCCATGGTTCCTGTTTGTTCCGGGGGGCGTCGCAAGCCTATCGGCGAGTATCACTGGACGCCGTGGGCCCGAGCGCGTTGGCATCCGGCGTCGTTTCCCATTTTTCCTGGTGATTCCAGGGAAGCGATGAACCGCCGCGATCGTCCGGGTCGTCAACCAGACGAACCGAGTCCTTTTGACTTGCGCAGGAGGCGAAGGTGATCGCGACTGTGCAGAACAGGCCTGTGAGGATTTTTCTTCGATACTTATGGAGTTGTGCCGGCATAAATCACAGTGTCTCCAGGTTGCACCTGCACGCCTCGAGCCAAACTGCTTGGGATGATATCGCCGATAGCCGTCGCCGGTTCAACTGAAGAAATGCGAATTTTTCCGATTAACGTTCCCTCCCGCAGAACGAGCATTTCGGAGTTAGACTCGACTCCGTGGCGGGCGCCGAGATTCAGCACCACGAAATTGTAAACTTGATTGTATGCCAGCACAGTGCCGCGCACACCTGTGCGGCGGGGGCTGACGGTTTCGCCCTGCGTGCTGGCGGTTTCCCGCCGCTTTTTTCCTTCCTTGGGCTGGGCCGTTCGCCCCTGTGCATCCTGGAGTTTTTCAGAGAGGAAAACTTTTTCCTTTTCCGCGCTGTCGAGCTGACGGCGAAGATCGTCGACTTGCGACTGCAAATCAGCTGTCTGCCCGCTGTCGCCGGGAGGACTCCCAGCGACTGGAGCATTCGCGTTCTTCCCCGCTTCTTCCACGCGCTTTTGCAGCGACGTGATCTCCTGCTGATTAACGTCCAGTTTGGTTTGCAGATCAGCCTTTTCTTTCTGGACCTGCGCCAGGTCTGCCTCCGCTTTGCCCGCTCGCGCGGTCTGTGCATTCGCTGCATTCGCGCGAACTGCTTTTATTTTTTTGATGTTTAGAAAGCTAAAAAATGCCGCGACCACGAGGAACGCAATGGCAAGTGCAGTCACGCTTTTTGCAGTGACTCCGAAGACCGCCGACCCCCTGGGCGTCATAAACACGTGCTTTTAGCAGTGAATCATGCGCAGATGCAATTACAATTTTGGCTTGGCGTGTGCAGGACCGGTTGCAGCTTAAACCAGATTGCGTTTTCCCACGTTTCAACCGATAGACAATGCTGTGGGACAAAAGCACCGTGTACGAACCAAACGCAAGCGACGAAGAGCGTATTTGCAGCGCAAGAAGGGAGCGCTGCGAGCAAGTGCGACGCGGCCAGCGCCGACTAAGCAGCGGCCAAAGAAAGAGCCGGGTCCCGAGGAGTAGTTTTGATTTCGACTTAGCGCCAAAGGCGACATTCACCGTTAGCCTGGGGTAGCGCCCCAGGATTCATGGATTCAAAGGCGCCAGCGCTGAAAGCGCGATTCAATTTCAGCACCCGGTTGGATCTGTCCACCCGATTGATTCGCGCTTTCAGCGCTTGTTTACATGGCGATTTGCATTCCTGGGGCGTTGCCCCAGGCTGGCTTAAGACAGCGCCTTTGGCGCTGACAGACTGTACGATGTCCGAGGGTCCCCATTATCTAATCGTCGATGGGCATAGCGTCATTTTTGCCTGGCCTGACCTGCGCAAACTTCACGCGCGCAGTTCTTCGCTGGCGCGCGAAGCGTTGGTTAAACAGCTGCGCGATTATCAGGATTGGACCGGCGTGCGTGTCGTGGTCGTTTTCGATGGAAAAGGCAAAAAGGTCGAAGCGACCTCCGACCCCGGCGATGTGCAGATTTTTTATTCGCGCAGCGGGCAATCAGCAGATGCGATCATTGAGCGATTGGCCAGCAAGTACGCCAAACAGTTCGAGCTGATGGTTGCCACGTCCGATTCGATGGAAGCCGAGACTGTGCATGCGTGTGGCGCAGAATGGATTTCTCCCGAAGCGTTGCGCGGGCTTCTTGCCGGTGCGCGGAGATTCTAGATGGATTTCGCAATGGTGTAGCCACCGGCCTGTGGCCGGTCCGGCTCGGCGCTGCTTATCACACTGAAACGGCCCACCAGGGCCGTTGCTACAGCGGCTCTCCGGTTTTATTCAACTCGCACTACAGTCCCAATTTCTTTTCAATCTCTTTCACCCGCTCAAAAAGTTTTCCGAGACGACGGATCCAGGCGATCTGTTGCTTTGTTTCCTCGATCGGTCTTGCGGGATAGCCGAACCACACGCCGCCGGGCACGCTCTTGGAAACGCCGCTTTGCGCCGCGATCACGCTGCCATCGGCGATTTCGACGTGGCCAACGATGCCAACCTGGCCTGCCATGGTGACGCGCTCGCCGACGCGCGTGCTGCCCGAGATTCCAGTCTGTGCCACGATCACCGAATTTTTCCCGATGACCACGTTGTGCGCAATCTGCACGAGATTGTCGATCTTCACGCCTTGTTGAATCCACGTCCGGCCAAAACGCGCGCGATCGACCGTAGTGTTCGCACCGATCTCAACATCATCGTCGATCTGAACAATCCCGAGTTGTTGAATTTTTTCGTGTCGGCCTTCAACCATTTCAAATCCGAAACCATCGGCGCCAATCACTGCGCCACTGTGAATGATTACGCGCGAGCCAATGCGGCTTCGCTCGCGGATGGTTACTCGCGGATAAATGAGACAAGCGGATCCGATCACTGTCTCATGTCCGACGTAACTTCCCGCGCCAATGATCGTGTCATCGCCGATTCTCGCCCCGGCTTCGATGACTGCGTAAGGCTGGATCGACACACGTCCTCCCAGGTGAGCGCTTGGATCGACAACCGCGCTTGAGTGAATACCGGGCCCAAATGTAATGGGTTTCGGCGCGAATTTGAGCACGACCTGTTCGAATACCTTAATAGGATTGGCAACGCGAACCTGCGCGGTTGCAATCGATTCGGCAAAGTCAGGCGGAACGAAAACTGCCGAAGCGCGTGTTTTGCGCAGGGGCGTTCCATATCTTGGGTCCGAGTAAAAGCTGATTTCTCCCGGTACGGCTTCACCTAGCGAGGCCGCGCCGGTGATTTGCAGCGATGGATCGCCCACCAGGTCGCCACCGCACATCTTCGCCAGCTCTTGAAGAGTAAAGGTCACCGAGGCGTTGAATCGTTAAATCGCGAAGCGGATCGACGGTCATCCCGATGTATCGGGACTACAGCTCGCCGTTTCGCCGACTCGCCGTTTCATTCTTGTTTCCAGCGCGGCAAACGTTTTTCGATAAAGGCCTGCACGCCTTCGAGCGCCGCCTCGTCCATCATGTTGCAGGCCATGGTCTGACTCGCTGCTTCATACGCGGCTGCGATGCCTAATTCGATTTGCCGGTAAAAAAACTCCTTACCCATTGCCACTGCGACGCGTGGTTTGGCGACGATCGTAGCGACCAGTTTTTCCAGCTCGGCATCGAGCTGTTCAGGTTCTGCAATGCGGTTAATGAGGCCGCGCATTTTTGCCTCTTCGGCGCTGATAAATTCTCCGGTCACCAACATCTCGAACGCGGCTTTCCGTAAAACGTTGCGTGAAAGCGCGACGCCCGGTGCTGAGCAAAAAAGACCCAGGTTCACGCCGCTGACGGCGAATTTTGCTGTGCTCGATGCGACAGCGAGATCGCACATCGCCACTAATTGACAACCCGCCGCAGTGGCGATCCCTTGGACGCGCGCAATCACGGGCACGGGCAATTGCTGGATGGTAAGCATCATATCAGAGCATTGTGCAAAAAGGCGTTCGTAATATTCGAGCGACGGCGCCTCCCGCATTTCCTTCAGATCATGACCGGCGCAAAAGGCTTTACCCTCGGCCGCGAGAACAACCACTCGCACCGACTCATCCTTGGTGATCGTGTCGAGCTCGCGTTGCAACGCTGCCAGTGTCGCTTCAGATAAAGCATTGAAGGCGTGTGGCCGGTTTAGTGTCAACGTCATCGCGCCGCGCGAGTCTTGACTGCGCAAAACGAGTGGCTCTTCGCTCGCGAAAACCGTTGGGAGCGGTGCCGTTTCGATTGATGTAGAAGCTTTCACAGACGGAGACCCTTAAACGCTACAACCAAATCCGAAATTCGAAAAATTTAGTTTTCGTTTGCCGTGGGCGGCAACATCATCTGGCAAATCCCGCACACCTGAGCGAATGCGCAGCACCGAATGAAAATCGTCGCCTTGGCGAAGCTTCCATTACTGAAAAAATCTTTCCTACGCGGCGCGACCGCCTGTTTATCGTGCCGGCCGATCTCGATTTGGCCGGCGCCGAGGTCGAAATCGCGCGTATGCCGGATCACCTCACGCGTCTGGCGGAAACGCTGAAGCCGTTGCACGCCGATGAGACATTCGGTTTTGTTTTTTTGGATTGTCCGCCGTCGCTTGGAATTCTGATGAGCAATGCTCTTGCCGCCGCTGACGAACTGTTGACGCCGATACAATGCGAGTATTTCGCGCTGGAAGGCTTGGTGAAAATTGTTCGGCTGGTGGAGCAAGTACGCGATTCAGGTGCGAACAAGCGCCTCGAGCTTGGCGGCATTGTCATGACAATGTTCGACGGTCGCACTAATCTTAGCCAGCAGGTTGTGGCTGAGGTACGCGAACATTTCGGCGAACGCGTCTATGAGACTGTGATCCCGCGCAGCGTGCGTTTGAGCGAGGCGCCAAGCTTTGGGAAATCGATCCTGGAATATGCTTCAAGCGGACCTGCCGCCCAAGCGTATCGCGCACTCGGCCTCGAGTTCATCCAGCGCCACGCTCCGCCAGCCACTGCTCCCGAGTCATCGCAAACACCAGCGTCGGAAAACCCCGAAACGTGATTTCCTTCTCGATTTTCATTCCATTTTTCTCCGCCACGCGACGTGATGGAATGTTTTCTGGGTGAATGAGTGAAATCACGCGCGGCAATTTTAGATCTTCGAATGCGTGATCGCGCACGGTGCGCGCGGCTTCCGTGATCAGGCCGCGGTTCCAATACGCGGGATCGAGCCGGTAACCAATTTCGACCTCCCCGGGCACTTCAGGGTGATGGAGGAAACCGCAGTAGCCGAGAACCTCAGTATTTTCGCGAAGAACGACTGCGAACGGCGAAGGTAAACCCGCCTTGTCCCATGAAAGAAATTTGTCCAGGACACCTTGCGTTTGCTCGCGCGTGTATGGGCCCAGCGTAAACCGCATGAAATCGGGATTCGCCGTTA
Organism: Verrucomicrobiota bacterium; assembly: GCA_003219005.1. Taxonomy (GTDB): domain Bacteria; phylum Verrucomicrobiota; class Verrucomicrobiia; order Chthoniobacterales; family UBA10450; genus Udaeobacter. Next base: position 10,777 of record QHPG01000146.1, on the reverse strand, counting down.
ACTCTGCGAGATGATCGATATCTTCTTCGCGGAACGGGCGAAGGATGAGGCGTGGCGTTTCGAGAATCGGCATTTGGCTAATGAACACGAACATGCAACGAATTTCGATTCATAATGGAGATGCCAAAAGAGAGCGACGAATATGCGCGACCGGCAAGGCCGCCGGATACATCAAGCCTGACCGAAGTGCGTGAAGCGTCGCGAGAGTGCACGGCGTGTCACCTCTACAAGCGCGCGACGCAAACGGTGTTTGGCGAAGGTCCCAAGAGCGCAGCGATCATGCTGGTCGGCGAACAGCCGGGAGATTCCGAAGATGTCGCCGGTAAACCATTTGTAGGACCCGCTGGGAAAATCATGGATCAAGCGCTCGAAGAAGCCGGAATCGATCGCAAACAAGTTTATGTCACGAACGCAGTAAAGCATTTTAAGTGGGAGCCCCGCGGGAAACGCCGGATTCATCAGAAACCAAATTCGCGGGAGGTCGCTGCCTGCCGTCCTTGGCTGGAAGCGGAGCTGCGCCTGGTCAAACCCAAGTTATTGGTTTGCCTCGGAGCGACGGCGGCGCAGGCGATCTTCGGCCCATCGTTTCGCGTTACGCGCGAGCGCGGCAAAGTTTTGTCGTCCAAACTTGCGCCGAGAGTTCTCGCTACTGTTCATCCATCGTCTCTTCTTCGGCAGCCCGATGAAGCCTCGCGCGAACGCGAATACAAACATTTCGTCACCGATCTTCGCGCGGCGCTAAGGGCGGCCAGCGAAGAATAGAAATAGCCCAGCGTTTTGACGCTGGGTAATTGAGACAAAAACCAACGAGTCCGGCAGGACGACAGAGCCCGTCTTTCGTCCCTCGCGGGACTGGTTTCATTGCGCAACGTTGGGTCCCAGCGCTAAAGCGCTGGGCTACTCTCATTTGAACGTCGCGGTTCCCTATTAGAGGGTTATTGCATCGCGCGTTTTGTATTCTGCGACGAACGCCTTACGAAATTGGTCGAACGTTCCCCGTTCTATTTCTGCGCGCGCTCGGCTCATTAAATTTAAATAAAAATGCAAGTTGTGTAGCGTAATCAGACGGAGCCCGAGAATCTCTTCCGCCTTGATGAGGTGACGGATGTAGCCACGTGAAAATTCGCGGCAGGCGGGGCACGCGCAGTTTTCTTCTATCGGGTGTTTATCGAGTGCGAACTCGGCGTTTTTTAGATTGAGCGTGCCTGTCGCGGTGAACGCCGTTCCATTCCGCGCCAGGCGCGTCGGCAGCACACAATCGAACATATCCATTCCGCGCGCGATCATCTCCAGCATTTGCGGCGGCGTGCCGAGTCCCATGACGTAACGCGGTTTGTCTTTGGGCAGAAATGGTTCAGCCGATTCGACCGCTCGCATCATTTCCTCTTCCGGTTCGCCCACGCTGACCCCGCCAATCGCGTACCCGTCGAAATCAAGCTCCACGATTGCCTGCGCACTGCGTTTGCGAAGATCCTCAAACGTCGCGCCCTGAATTATTCCGAAGAGAAGAGAATCGGCGAATCGGCGAGAGGGCGAATCGGCGGGTCCACGTTTCGCCGTTTCGCCGTTTCGCCGTTTCCACTCCAAGCATCTCTTCGCCCAACGCGTTGTCATCTCCGCGCTCTGCGCCGCGTAATCGTATTCGCATGGATACGGAACGCACTCATCGAGTGCCATGGCAATGTCGCAGCCGAGCGCTGCTTGAATTTCCATGGCGATCTCCGGAGAAATGAACGCGCGCGCTCCATCGATGTGATTTTGAAATTCGACACCGTCCTCTGTGATCTTACGCAACTTCGCCAGCGAGAAAATCTGGTACCCGCCGCTATCGGTCAGGATCGGCCCATCCCAATTCATGAAATTATGCAGACCGCCAAAATGTTTGATCACGTCGAGTCCCGGCCTGACGAATAGATGGTAGGTGTTGCCGAGAACGATTTGTGCGTTCAGCTCGCGCAGCTCGCGCGGACTAACTGCCTTCACTGAACCTTGCGTGCCCACGGGCATAAACGCCGGCATTTCAATCGCGCCATGGGCTGTCGTTAGGCGCCCGCGCCGCGCTTTCAAATTTCGATCGGACGCCAAAAGTTCGAAGCTTTTCTGCATTTGAACCAGAGATTTCTCGCCTTCGCTCGGAATGACAAACGTAGCGCAAAATATTCTTTGCGGCTCGTGATTTTCCCTCTATATTCTGGCCTTACCGCACAGGAGCGTGAGAGAGTTTATTGCGCGGCCTGAGCGGGTTTTTTGTCGCCCGGACTATGAGATTTTGGCGGCGCTTTGTTTTTAAGATTTGGAACATGCCCACGATTAATCAATTGATTCGAAAGGGACGCCGGAAGGTGTCGGTGAAATCGAAGTCACCGGCGCTGGTTGGCTGCCCACAGCGGCGCGGTGTGTGCGTGCAAGTGATGACGCGCACGCCGAAAAAGCCGAACTCTGCCCTGCGCAAGGTGGCGAAAGTGCGGTTGACGAATGGCCAGGAAGTGATTGCCTACATTCCGGGCGAAGGGCATAATTTGCAGGAGCACTCCATCGTGCTCGTTCGCGGCGGGCGCGTGAAGGATTTACCCGGCGTTCGCTATCACATTGTGCGTGGCACCCTCGACGCGCTCGGTGTCGATGGGCGGCGGCGAGGTCGCTCAAAGTACGGAGCGAAGCGCCCGAAGGGTGGCGCGGCTGGTGGAGGCGGTGCTGCGAGGGAAGCTGCACCGAAAGCAGCGGCGAAGGAGACTGCGGCCGAAAAGAAATAATTTTGAATAGGAAGATCGACAATGTCGCGACGAAGGAGAGTTTACAAAAAGGAAGAGCACGTCGATTCCCGATATGGGAGTCCGGCAGTGGCCCGGCTCATTACTACCGTGATGAAGCGCGGCAAGAAATCGCTCGCGGAGCGAATCGTGTACACCGCGATTGAGAAATCACGCGAAGGCTCTGATTCAGTCGATCCGCTGGAGGTTGTAAACAAGGCGCTCGAAAATGTTCGTCCGCGGCTGGAAGTAAAATCGCGCAGGGTCGGTGGCGCGACATATCAGGTGCCGATGGAAGTGGCGCCTGCGCGACAAATTTCCCTCGCGATGCGCTGGATCGTACAATACGCGGATAATCGCAAGGGAGTCCCAATGGCGGACGCACTGGCCCAGGAGATCAAGGACGCCGCGGTAGGACAGGGGAACGCGATCAAGAAACGCGAAGATACACATAAAATGGCGCAGGCGAATCGCGCGTTTGCGCATTTTAGATGGTGACGATTATGGCGACGGCGACGATGGAACAGAAAAAGGCAGCGGCAAAGAATCCGAACTCGCCGAATCGCAAGTTTCCGCTGGAACGAACGCGGAACATCGGGATCGCAGCGCACATCGATGCCGGCAAGACGACGATCACCGAGCGCGTGCTGTTTTACACGGGCATGATTCACAAGATGGGCGAGGTGCACGAAGGTACCACCGTCACCGATTGGATGGAGCAGGAGCGGGAGCGTGGAATTACGATCACTTCCGCCGCGACGACGTGCAGTTGGTCGCAGAAAAAGGAAGAAGGCGTTTACAAAATTTTCGAAGGCGTCAAGCAGCGGATCAACATTATCGATACGCCGGGACACGTTGATTTTACAGCGGAGGTGGAGCGCTCATTGCGTGTCCTCGATGGCGCAATCGCGGTTTTCGACGGTGTAGCCGGAGTGCAGCCGCAATCGGAAACGGTCTGGCGTCAGGCCACGAAGTACAACGTGCCGCGCCTGGCGTTCATCAACAAGATGGACCGTGTCGGTGCGGACTTCGAAATGTCGGTGGAGAGCATCCACAAGAAACTCGGCGCCAACGCATGGCCAGTTTTGCTGCCGCTGGGCAGGGAGGGCCAGCTACGCGGACAGCTCGATGTTATCAACAAGAAGGCGATCATTTATTCCGAGGATGATCAGCTTGGATCGACGTATGAAGTCACCGATGTCCCGAACGAATATGTCGATGCTGTCGAGAAAGCGCGCAATGATTTGATCCATGAGGTTTCCAATATCGATGACGAGATCGCGGAAGCGGTTCTCGAAGAGCGCGAGGTCACACCGGAATTGTTGAAAGCTGCCATTCGGCGGCAAACGATCGCCAACAAATTCGTCCCGGTCATCGGCGGCTCCGCGTTGAAGAACATCGGCATTCAGTATTTGGTCGATGCGGTGGTCGATTATCTCCCGAGCCCGCTCGATATTCCGCCGGCCAAAGGTCAGGACCCTGATACAGGCGAGCCAATAGAAGTGCCGACGGATGACAACGGCCTGTTTTGTTCGCTGGCGTTCAAACTTTGGAGCGATCCGTTCGTTGGGAAGCTGGTTTTCTTCCGCGTTTATTCCGGCACGCTGAGCAAGGGCGACACGGTTTACAATCCGCGCACGAACAAACGCGAGCGGATTTCGCGGTTGATCCAAATTCAAGCAGACAAACGCGAAGACGTCGAGACGTGTTACTCCGGCGACATTGCCGCGATCGTCGGTATTAAAAATATCACTACTGGCGACACGCTCTGCGATGAGGACCACCCAATCCTTCTCGAACCGCCGTCCTTCCCTGATCCAGTGATTTCAATGGCCATTGAGCCGAAGACAAAATTAGATCAGGAAAAAATGGCAACTGCACTCCAGCGACTATCGGAAGAGGATCCGACCTTCCGCGTTTATACGCACGAAGATACCGGCCAAACGATCATCGCCGGGATGGGCGAGCTGCATTTGGAAATCATTCGCGACCGGATGTTCCGCGAGTTCAAGGTGGACGCCAACGCGGGCAAGCCACAAATCGCTTATCGTGAAACGATCACCACCGGTGCGCATGGTGTCGGCAAGTTGATTAAACAATCAGGCGGCCGCGGTCAGTATGGGCACGTGGAGGTGGACGTGCGTCCAGCCGAGCGCAGCAAAGGTCTGGTCGTCGAGAACAAAATCGTCGGCGGTATCATTCCGCGCGAATACATTCCTGCCGTCAAAAAAGGCATCCAAGAAGCGGTGCTCAATGGCGTACTCGGCGGTTATCCCGTCGTTGATGTTGAAGTGGACATCGTTTACGGCTCGTTCCACGAAGTCGATTCCAGCGAGCTCGCGTTTAAGATGGCGGCCATCTTCGCCATGAAAGACGGGTTCAAGCAGGGCAAGCCGATTTTGCTCGAGCCGATTATGAAAGTCGAAAACATCACGCCGGAAGAGTATCAGGGCGACATCTGCGGCGATCTCAGCCGGCGTCGTGGCACCATCAACAGCATCGAATCCCGCAGTGGCCTAGCGATCATTCACGCTGAAGTTCCGCTCGCGGAGTTGTTCGGTTACGCGACTGCCATCCGTTCACTTTCCAAAGGCCGCTCCAGTTACTCGATGGAACCTTCCCATTTTCAACCGGTGCCGGCCAACCTCGTTGCGGCCATTCTCGATCAGAAAGAGGCCAAATGAGCAATGGCCAGCGCATTCGGATTCGCCTGAAGGCATTCGATCATCGCATGCTGGATCAATCCGCAGTGGAGATCGTAGAGACTGCCAAACGCACCGGCGCGCGCGTGGCTGGGCCAATTCCGCTGCCGACATTGATCGAAAAGTTCACTGTGAATCGTTCTCCGCACGTGGACAAAAAGTCGATGGAACAATTTGAAATTCGCACCCATAAACGGCTGCTGGACATCATCGAGCCCACGGCGAAGACGGTGGATGAATTAAAGAAACTGAATTTGCCTGCGGGCGTTGACATTACGATTAAGATTTAAGCGGAGGCACTTCTGAAACATTTGCAATCGCACGGTCATGATCATCGGACTTATTGGACAAAAAATCGGTATGACCAGCGTTTACGACGCCAAAGGCCGATTGTGTCCCGTGACCGTGATAGCGGCCGGCGATAACGTTTTGCTGCGCCGGTTGACCGAAGAAAACGAAGGTTATTCGGCGGTGCAGGTTGGGTTCGGCGCGCAAAAGGAATCGCGTGTTACCAAGTCGTTGCTCGGCGAATTTAAGAAGGCCGGGGTCGCACCGCAGAGGTTTATGCGGGAATTTCGCCTAAGGAGCGATCTTCCGGAAGGCGAGATTAATCTAAGCGTGACGCAATTTCAGGCAGGCGATTACGTCGATGTGATTGGCCGATCGAAAGGAAAAGGGTTTCAAGGCGTGATGAAAAGGCACAACTTTCATGGACAAGGCGCGGCGCACGGTTCGAAAACGCACCGCCGCATCGGCGCAGTCGGCAATCGTTCTACTCCCGGCCGGATTTGGAAAAACCAGGGAATGCCAGGTCATCTCGGTGACGAGCGCGTGACGGTGCAAAATCTCCAAGTGATGCAAGTCCGCGAGGCTGAAAAAATTATTCTCGTGAGCGGCGCCGTACCTGGCGCGAACGGCAGTTATGTGCTCGTTCGGTCGGCCGTTAAACATCCCGAACGTCTAGTGGCGCTACATGCTGAGCACCGAAAGCATGAGGAAGAAGAGAAGGCGAAGAAGCCGAAGACCATAGCTGAGTTGGCGCAGAAAAAATGAGCGCAAAAGTTTTAACCAAAGCCGCAGCGAAAGAAGCGAAGATCGACATCATCGAAGATGGTCGCGGTACACAAGCCGTGCACGATGTCGTCGTTGCTATGCGCGCGGCGCGGCGTTCCGGGTCCGCCAATACCAAGACCAAAGCAGAAGTGGACCTTTCTGGCGCAAAGCCCTGGCGCCAGAAGGGGACCGGGCGCGCACGCGCCGGTTACAAATCGTCGCCGATCTGGCGCGGTGGTGGCGTCGTGTTCGGACCAAAGCCGCGCGATTATTCCAAAAAGATTTCAAAATCGGTGCGGCGTCTCGCGTTTCGCAAGGCATTGAGCGAGCGAATCAATGCCGGCGACGTTTTGACGATCGACAAATTTGTCATTCCGGAGCTCAAAACAAAGTCGTTTGTGACGCTGCTGAAGAAGGAAACGGACGCTCGGAAAGTTTTATTGATTTCGGATGTGTTTGATCAGAACACCTTAAAATCGGGACGCAACGTCAAACCGGTGACGCTGGCGACCGCTTCCGATGTAAACACAGAGCAGTTGCTCGCCTTCGAGAAGATTCTCATCACGCACATCAAATCAAGGACGCAGTTGAGCGCCTCTTTCAAAAGAAAGTCGTGGACGTGAACACTTGTAATTACGCCGGCAAGAAGAGACGCGTGCGGGGACCTCTGGGACGACGGCCGCGGTGGAAGAAAGCCATCGTAACCTTGAAAGAAGGCGAGAAGATCGATCTCGTCTAACGATGAGAAATCCGAATGTCGAATATCGAAATCCAAAACAAGCTCGAATGAACAAAATCCAAAATGCAAAGCAGATCGTGCGAAACGTCCCGCACGTTTCGAACATTCGGATTTCGGATTTTTGATTGTTATGGCTCTAAAAGAATTTCGCCCATTAACGCCGACGCTGCGTTTCAAGTCGCTACCTGCCTTCGACGAAATCACGAAGTGGCGCCCTGAAAGAAGCCTTCTTGAGCCGAAGAAAAGAAGCGGTGGCCGGAACAACCGCGGCCGGCTGACGTCACGGCACATCGGCGGCGGCCATAAGCAGAAATATCGCAAGGTCGATTTTAAGCGGCGCAAGCGCGGTGTCGCAGCGGAGGTTGTCGGGATTGAGTACGACCCGAACCGCTCTGCCCGCATAGCTCTCATCAAATATACCGATGGCGAACTGAGTTACATTCTCGCGCCGAACGGACTTCGAACCGGATCGATGGTTGCTGCTGGGGACGATGCCGCGCCTGAGTTGGGAAATGCGCTGCCGCTTCGCGCCATTCCCCTCGGCACGAACATTCACAATATTGAATTGACTCCGGGCCGCGGCGGACAGGTTGCGCGCAGCGCTGGTCAACAGGCGACCTTGACCAACATCGAGGCCGGTTACGCCCTGGTGAAAATGCCTTCCGGGGAAATTCGACGGATTCACGAAAACTGCTTCGCCACGATTGGCCAGGTGGGAAACGTCGATCACATCAATGTGTCGAGTGGAAAAGCAGGACGCACTCGCTGGCAGGGGCGCCGGCCGCATGTGCGCGGTATGGCGATGAACCCTATCGATCATCCAATGGGCGGCGGCCAGGGGAAATCAAAAGGCGGCGGCGGACGCCATCATCCAGTCAGTCCATGGGGGCAACTGGCGAAAGGATTTAAAACACGCAGTAAACATAAACCGAGCGATCGTTTCATTTTGGAGAGAAGAAGGGCGAAGAAAAAAGTCTAACCTGGAAACCAGGAAACCAAGAAATTGAGACAGAACTTCAAAATTATTCCTAGCTTCCTGGCTTCCAGATTACCAAATAGAATTTGATTTTTATGGCTAGATCGTTAAAGAAAGGACCCTTCGTCGAGTCGTATCTTCTGGAGAAGATCGACAAGATGAACAGCTCGGGCGCCAAGAAACCGATCAAAACCTGGTCGCGGCGCTCGATGGTGACGCCGGATTTTGTCGGCCACACGTTTTTGGTGCATAACGGAAAGACGTTTCATTCCGTTTTCGTGACCGAGAACATGGTCGGTCACAAGCTCGGCGAATTTTCGCCCACGCGTGTGTTTAAGAAACACGGTTCGCATACGGCGAAGGTGACGAAATAAGTGAGTTTGCGATTTGCGATTTGCAATTTGCCGTTGCCGAAATTGGCAATTGGCATTTGGCAATTGGCATTTGGGACGGCGTTGGTCTGCTACGGCAGCGATGCAGGGAACAGTTCTTTGTCAGAATCCAAAATTGATACCGCGGCGCACACGGCGACGGCTGAGCCACTGCTGGAGCAAAACGAACAATTGCGAAAACAATTGTCCATTGCGCAGGAATCGCTCAAGGCGTTGACGAGCAGCCTCGCGGAATCGAATGCGGCAGCGGAAGAGCTTCGGCGCAAGTATTCCGATTTGGAATTACGAATGGAAGCGCTGGGATTGGCTTCGGCAAACAAGGATCGGGCGAAGCTGGAGCAGCGTTTGCTGGCGGCCGTTAGCGATCTTCAATTGGCGCAAAAAGAGCGCGACGAGTATCGCGATCAGATGTTGCGCCTCAATGAAGCGGTATTGTGTTATTTGAAAACGTCGCAGGCCGGCGATGCGAAGACGCGCATGGATGTAGAGGCGCAGCTGCGCAGCACAGATACGTTGATCACACAATCCTCCAGCGCTCCAGACATGCCTGAGCCCAGCTTGATGGATGGAAGCGTGATCAGCGTGAAGGACGAGTGGTCGTTTGTAGTCGGCAACCTTGGCGAAAAACAAGGAGTAAAAATTGGGATGCCGATGCGCGTGATGCGAGGCGATCAAAGGATCGCAACCTTGAGAGTAGTCGATGTGAGACATAAGATTTGCGGTGCGGTGATTCAGGAAATGGATGCTGAGAAGGAAAAAATAAAAGTAGGGGACCGCCTCCAGGTGGATGCGCACCCCGATGTTAGTTTAAGATAATGGAAGTCAAATCGATATATAAGTATGCGCGGATTTCGCCGTTTAAGGTGCGCGAAGTTACGCGTGAGATCCAGGGTCTGCCGGTTTCGGTAGCGCTCGATCTGTTGACTTTCACGCCGAAGAAGGCGGCGTTTCTCGTTGGCAAGACGTTGAAGAGCGCCATCGCCAATGCAGAAAACAACGCCAATTTGAAACCAGATGGGCTGGTGGTGAAGGAGGCGACTGTCGGTGAGGGGCCAACGCTAAAGCGTATCATGGCGCGCGCCCGCGGCAGCGCGAGCCGTATCCAAAAACGCACCAGTCACATTCGCATCGTCCTATCCGACGAGATTCAGACTGAAACTCGAGAAAAGCGAAAAGCAAAACGGGAACAGGAAAAGAAAGTGGCAAAGAAGGATATGAAGAGCGAGGGAAGTAAAAGCGCGGCGAGTGGGTCCGATAAAAAACCTGCGAAGCCGAAGCCGAGCACCAAAGCGAAAAAATAATTTTTTATGGGACAAAAGGTTAATCCAATTGGCTTTCGCCTGAGCGTGAATCGTGACTGGCGTTCGCGCTGGTACGCTTCGTCGCAGGAATTCCCGTCATTTTTGCACAGCGACCTGAAGATTCGAAATTATGTGAAGAAGAAGCTGCAGTTCGCGGCCGTTTCGAAAATTGTGATTGAGCGCGCGTGGAATTCCATTCGGGTGACCATCCACACCGCGCGTCCCGGGATTGTGATCGGACGAAAGGGCGCAGAGATCGAGAAGATTACCGAAGAAATTTCCAAGATGGCCGAGGGCAAACAGGTGAAGATCGATATCCAGGAAATCAAAACGCCGGAACTCGACGCACAGCTCGTCGCCGAAAATGTGGCGCTCCAGATCGAGCGGCGGATTGCCTATCGCCGCGCGATGAAAAAAGCGGTGCAGACTGCGATGGATTTTGGCGGGGAAGGAATTCGTCTGCGGTGTTCGGGCCGGCTCAATGGCGCGGAGATTTCCCGCTCGGAATGGTATCGGGAGGGAAAAGTTCCACTTCACACCTTGCGCACGTCGGTCGATTACGGCTTCGCAGAAGCAAACACAGTCTATGGCAAGATTGGTGTGAAATGTTGGATTTGTAAGAAGGAAGAACCAGCGCCTCAGCCAGCTGCGCCGCCACCACCACCACCTCCACCGCCAGCCGAGCCGGTCCAAGTCTAAAGGAGATAATCTATGGCATTGATGCCAAAACGTGTGAAGTATCGAAAGTCCCAGCGGGGAAGCCGGAAAGGGACTGCTTCGCGCAATCTCAAAATCGATTTTGGCGAGTTCGGATTGCAGACACTCGAGCGTGCCTGGATTACTAACACGCAATTGGAGGCCGCG
>QHPG01000230.1 GCA_003219005.1 Verrucomicrobiota bacterium | reverse complement strand
TTTTCGGATCTACGACAACGTTGGTCCGCGATGGTACGGCCTTGCTTATGTGCTCGCATTCATCTCCAGCTATCTTGTTTTCCTTTGGTTGGCCAAACGCGGCTACGCCGACCTTCCTCCGCAACGAGTTGGCGACTTTATCACCGGCTGCGCACTCTTTGGCGTAATCATAGGCGGGCGCCTCGGCTACGTTTTTTTCTACAAACCAGAAATGCTGCGTGAGCCGCTGTCGATCTTGCGCGTTTGGGAAGGCGGGATGTCGAGCCACGGAGGAATGCTCGGTCTTTTGGCGTTCACGTTTTACTACGCGTACCGGCACAAGATCTCGTGGACAAACCTGGGCGACAATCTGGTTGTGACTGCGCCGATTGGGTTGTTCTTCGGCCGTTGCGCTAATTTTATCAACGGCGAGCTTTATGGGCGGATCACGAATGTTGCCTGGGCAATGCAATTCCCAAAAGAACTGCTCGATCATCCGCAGGAAGCTGATCGTGCAGTTGCGGCGTGCGCACGCATTGATCCGTCGCTGAGCACCCCCGACGCGATCATCGGCGCGGTGCATACTCAGCCAGAAGTTGCGACGGCGCTGCGCTCAATTTTGTCAGCGCGCCATCCATCACAGCTTTACGAGGCGTTCTTCGAAGGGATTGTTTTGTTCGCCATTTTGTGGTTCGTACGGACGCGCACCCGCCAGCCGAACGGAGTTCTAACCGGACTGTTTTTCATCTGCTACGCGATTTTCAGGATCCTGATCGAAAACTTCCGCGAACCCGACGCCGAATTGATTGGCCCGTTCACGCGCGGCCAATTCTTTTCGTTTTTCCTGATTGCCATCGGTGTGGCTTTTATCGCCGCTGCGAAAAGGCGACCGACCTTTCCAAGGAAGACGCCGGTAAAATAAAATTCGTGCTGTGGGATTCGAATCTTTCTTTCGTTTCCGCGAAACGGCGTTATTACTTATCCCGGTGACACGGGAATGCTCGTTCCGGAAATCGTAGCGGCCGGCGGCGGTCTCCTGTTTGCTTTCGATCACGCGACGATCGCAGGCAAGCTCGTTCTCACTCTTCTGGCGGTCGTGTCGATTTTCAGTTGGTCAATCATGATCACGAAACTGCGCGTGATCCGCTTCGCTCGAAAGCAGAACGCGCGTTTTCTTGCTGCTTTCCGGCAAGATCGACAACCGCTGCGTTTGTTTGAAAAGAATGCCCGCTTTCCGGGATCGCCGGTTTTCAACGTGTATCGAGCCGGCTGCGAGGAAATGACATTTCATTTACTCGGGTCACCGGAAGTGGATGATACCTTTCGTGCACGACTCGAAATTGCAGACAAAATTTCACCGGCACAAATGGGCGCGGTGAACGCGGCAATGGAACGCGCGGTTGGCGAAACAGCGCTTTCACTCGAATCGCAGATGATTTTGCTCGCCACTGCAGTGAGTGGTTCACCCTTTCTCGGATTGCTCGGCACGGTCTGGGGTGTCATGGACGCGTTCACCGGTGTGGCCGAAGCCGGCTCGCCGAACCTTGTAGCGATGGCGCCCGGCGTGTCCGGCGCCCTTATCACCACGGTTACCGCGCTCTGCGTCGCCATCCCAGCGATGTTCGGTTACAATTTTCTCGTCACGAGCATCCGCGGGATCATCGTGGAAATGGATAACTTTGCTGCCGAACTCGCGTCCGAGTTTGAGCACAAGTATGTCGATCACGGCTCACGTGAGTCAGCTCTTCGCAGATGAGACGCTATTCGCAACGCCAAAGTCTTTTCACACTGAGCGAGATCAATGTCACGCCGCTGCTGGATCTGGCGTTTGTGCTGCTCATCATTTTCATGATCACCACGCCGCTGCTCGAGAGCAGTATGAACCTGGTGATCCCATCCAGCAGCGCGAAGAATCCGCCAATCAATAAGTCACAAGTGCAAACCGTCTCGATCGATCGCGCCGAGACGATCCGGTTTAACAATCAGGTAGTCGATTTGGGAACACTCACCGTGCAACTCAGCGAGTTGAAACAGAAGAATCCGGATATCGCGATCGTGATTCGACCTGATCGCGAATTGCCCGTGCAAAAATTAATTGGGCTAATGGATGCCCTGCAACGAGCGGGAATCACCAAACTCGGCATCGCCACGAGGGCTGAACCAAAATAAATGGCGAAGACCGGCCGTTTTTGGCGAAACGTTGTCCTAATTGCTCTCGCGCATGTTGCGCTGATCGCGGGGCTCATTCGCTGGAGTCTGGTGGCCAAGGCTTCGTCAAATCCGGAGAGCATCGTTTGGTTAGGTGGCGCTGGGGGTCTCGCGGCTGGAGAATCGGAAAGCGAACCATCGTCACCACCCAAGCATGCAAGGCCTCCGGAGGCACCGAAACCGTCGGATGAGGATGAGGAGTACGAAAAGAAGCTTGCCGTAGTGACAGCCAAAAGCGAAATCGAATTGCCATCGCCGACCCCGAAGCCGACACCAACAGCCGCTTCCACGCCGAAGTCGACTGCGACGCCCACACCAAAATCCCGCAGTCGCGGGACAACGCCAAAACCAATCCCGAAATCAACTTCAAAGAAAGCTCCGGTGGCGAAAGCTTCCCCTAAACCGTCGCCAAAAGCGAAACCAAGTTCGGCAAAAGCGAGCGAGAAATCAGAGCAAAATGAGAAAAGTGCTCAGACAAGGAGCGGCGGTCTCCAGTCCGCCGTGTCCGGCGGCGGAAGCAGCGGGTCGGAATTCGGCTGGTATGGCAACATGTTGCACGATCGTTTTTACAGCGCTTGGATCCAGCCGACCAACCACGTGCCCACCGGCGCCAAAATTTCGACCCTGGTCAGGGTCCGCATCGAAAAGGATGGGCGCGTTTCCAAATTCGAAATCATCAAGCCTTCCGAAAACGCTGTTGTGAAT
>QHPG01000145.1 GCA_003219005.1 Verrucomicrobiota bacterium | reverse complement strand
TGCGCAATCTGCAAGAAGTTCACCCGCCGCGGCGGGCAATTCGCAACTCCGATAAATCGCGAGCACGCGACAAAAGTCGGTGTTAAAAACTGCCGATGGCCGGACTCGAACCGGCACGGGCCTGTTATGGCCCAACGGATTTTAAGTCCGTTGCGTCTGCCATTTCGCCACATCGGCTTTGCAACTTCACGACAATAAAGGGAACTCACTTATTCTCAATCTCGCTGCCGTTCTCCGCCGCGAGCACGCAGCGAAATCCGTAAATCACGTCACGATCATCGGCGGAACGACGGCGTTTCGTGTTTCCAGGTTCGCGCTTGCGAAATTGATCGGCGATTCGCCAGCGAGTTATTTGCAACAGCCAGCCTTTGAACGAGCCAATTGCCGGATCGTATTTCAACTTGTCGATGTTCTTCGCGACGGTGATGACTGTTTCCTGCACGACTTCCTGAGCTTCGGCGTCGGTTAAGCCAGACTTTCGCGCGGCCGAGTGAATCAGTTTCCAATAAGTGTCGAAAAACTCCTGCCAGCGCCGTTGATCACCCCAGTCGGCCAGCCTCTCGACCAGACTGCGGCGCGTAGCAATCAACCCGCTATTCTTCATGTCAATCTTCTAACGTCGGTTTCGTCCCCAGGTAAAATTACCATTCGATTTAATGAAAGATTCCTGATGAACTTGCGTATTCCTGCCTATGAATACAAGCACCTCCATCACCCGAGCACTTCAGCTGGCTGCTCGACCATTTCTGCTCCTCTTCAGCTTTCTCAAGCGGATCGCTCTCGCAGTCTTCGGACGGTTGCAATGGAGTCCGCCGCGCTGGCTTTCACGAAGCGGCGCCGCCTTCTCCGGTTTCAATCGGGCACATCCCCTCACCACGGCGTTCGGAATCATCGCGATTCTTCTGCTCGCCTGCGGGACGGCGTGGACGTGGCAATGGTATCAACATCGACCGAAGCCGCGCTACGTAAAGGTCATGATCGAGGCGGTTCCGGTGACGAAGTTGGAAAAGGACTTAAAGTTTCCAACGCTTGATATTCGATTCAGCGATTCCGCGGCGCGCCTGGAAGATAAGGACAAAACAGCTTTGCAAGGCGTCCGGCTGGATCCTCCGTTGCCCGGCAAATGGATGTGGGCTGGCGACAAACATTTATTCTTTCAACCCACGGAGGATTGGCCGGCCGATAAGAAATTCAAGGTAATCTTCGACAAGAAATTTTTTCCGCCGCATCTGGTGTTGGAGCGATTGACTTACGAGTTCCAGACGCCGCCGTTCGCAATCGCAATCAAAGAGCTTGAGTTATATCAAGACCCGTCCGATCCCACCCAACGCCAGGTCACGGCGACACTCGAGCTGACGCACGAGGTTGAGCCCGGTGAGTTGGATCGACATATCCAACTAATGATGATCGGCGGGTCAGCCGTGTTTCCGCCGTCCGATCCGGCGCCGCATTTTGCGCTCACTTACGGATTGCACCGGCGCGTTGCTTATTTGCGCAGCTCGAACGTGACGTTGCCGGATAAGGAAGATTTTATGAAGATTGAGCTGAGCAAAGGTGTGCGGACTGCGCAGGGCGGAGCAGAAACTCGCGACACGGCCGAACAAAAGCTGCTCATTCCTTCCAATGGGACCGCATTTCAAATCAAAGCTATCGAGGCAACCATCGCCCGAAACAAGGCTGGCGAACCCGAGCAGGTCCTGATTCTAAACACGACGGCGGACATTAGCAGCAAGGAGCTGGCTAAAGCTATTCAGATTCGGTTACTGCCGAAGCGTGAGGCCAAAAAGACCGACGAAGCCGATTCCGAAAGTTCCGATTTGGAATCCGCCGCTCAAAGTAACGACAGCGATGAAAACAGACAAAGCACGGGGTCGGAAGACGAGGAGTCCGAGGAGACGACGAAATCTGATAACGCATCGAAATGGCAAAGTCCGACCGATGTCCCGGACGATGTCCTCGAGCACGCCAAGCAAATTGAATTCACCGTCGTTCCCTCGGAAAAAGCGCAGGATCGACAACATGCTTTTAAGATCCGTGTCGAATCGGAAGGCGAGCTCTACGTCCGTGTCCCAAAAGGACTGCGCGCTTTCGGTGATTATCCTTTGGCGGAGGATTACAACGCCGTCGTGGCGGTACCGCAGCTTCCGCGCGAAGTGCAGATTGAAGGTCAAGGCGGACTGCTGGCGCTCAATGGCGACAGGAAATTGTCGATTCGTTCACGTGCTCTGCGGGCGATCGAATTCGAAGTTGCGCGCGTTGCCACAACCCAAATCAATCATCTCGTCAGCCAGACCGAAGGCAAGTTCGAGGACCCGGAGTTCCGCTCGCCGCAGTATTTTGACAAGGAAAACATTTCTCGGATCGCGATTGAGCAGCAGCCGATCGCGGTGGAAGACAAATGGAAATCCAATTATTCGGCGTTCGATTTCGCCGAGCACCTTCGGAAGCCGGCAGATGGCGGCAGCGAGCGCGGCCTGTTTTTCCTGACTGCGCGCGGCTGGGACCCGGCGAAAAAGAAACCGATCAACTCGGCCAGGGACAGCAGATTCCTGCTTATTACCGACATCGGAATTGTGACGAAGAAAAACATCGACGGCAGCAGCGACGTTTTTCTGATGTCGATCAAAAGTGGTCAACCGCTCAGCGGCGCCACGGTGGAAATTCTGGGCAAGAACGGCGTGCCGATCCAGACGGCCCAAACGGCCGCGGATGGTCATTGCACTTTTCCTTCCGTTGAAAAATCGGAGCGCGAAAAGACGCCGGTGGCGTTTGTGGCGCGCAATGGCGACGACATCGCGTTTATGCCGTTCGCGCGCGAAGACCGCGTGCTGAATTTCTCGCGCTTCGAGATTGAAGGGGCGGAGAACATCGCGCCTGAAGGTCTCGACGCGTTCGTTTTTACCGAGCGCGGTGTTTATCGGCCTGGAGATGAAATTCACATCGGGATGGTGGTGAAACAGCGAAGCTGGGGCGGCAATCTCAAAGGTTTGCCCATTGAAACCGAGGTCGTGGATGCGCGCGATCTGCCGGTGCAGACAAAGAAACTCACTTTGCCGGAGACTGGCTTTACCGAACTTAGTTATCAAACGGCCAATGAATCCTCGACTGGCCTATACACGTTCAACGTTTATCTGATCAAAAATAACAAGCGCTCGAGTTTGCTCGGTTCCGCCACCGCACAGGTGAAAGAGTTTCTGCCCGACCGCATGAAAATCGAAACGCGGCTTTCCAAAGGTGCGCCGCGAGGCTGGATTCATCCCAAGGAGATGCACGCGTCCGTTGCGCTGGCCAATCTTTACGGCACGCCCGCAACGGATCGGCGTGTCACCGGCAAGGTTGAGCTCGCGCCGGCGGCATTTTCATTTCCGGAGTTTCGCGACTTCACTTTTTTCGACCCGCTTTTTGATGAAAACAAACAGCGCGAGGAGCAAACTGTAGATCTCGGCGAACAAAAAACCGATGGCGAAGGCCACACGGATTTTGATTTGCAACTCGAACGATTCGCCGATGCGACTTACGCGATGCGATTCATTGCGGAAGGCTTCGAAGGCGAAGGAGGGAGGAGCGTTATGGGCGATGTCGGCACACTTGTTTCCGCCCTGCCTTACGTGATCGGCTACAAAGCTGACGGCGACCTGCGTTACATCGAGATGAACAAACCGCGGGGTGTCGATCTGGTTGCAGTCGATCCACAGCTCGATCGCATCGCGATCGAAGACATCACTCTCAACCTCATCGCGCAGGAATACGTTTCCGTGCTGAAGAAACAGGAAAATGGCAATTACGTTTATGAATCAGTCCTAAGAGAGCGACCGGCCAAATCGGAAAAAATCTCGGTGGCGGCAACCGGGTATCATTACGCGCTTCCGACCGAGGAACCCGGCACTTATGTGCTCGAGCTGCGCGACGATCAGAATCGCACCCTCAGCAAGCTGCGGTTCTCCGTCGTAGGTCACGCCGCAATGACTGGCGCCCTGGAGAAAAACGCCGAGTTGGAGATCAAGCTCAATGCCAAGGAGTATCGCGCCGGTGATGAAATCGAGTTAAGCGTGACCGCGCCTTACAGCGGCTACGGTCTCATCACAATCGAACGGGAAAAAGTTTACGGCTACAGCTGGTTTCAAACGAACACCGCCAGCAGCATCCAGCACATTCGCCTGCCTGAAAATTTCGAAGGCAGCGGCTACGTCAATGTCGCATTTGTGCGGGCGCTCGATTCCAAGGAAATTTTTGTCAGCCCGCTTAGTTACGGCGTCGTCCCGTTCACTGCCAATATCGAAAAGCGCCGGCTCAAAATCGATCTTCAAACCGCGACGAAAGCGAAACCGGGCGAGCCGTTGCATATCGGCTACAAGACCGATCGACCCAGCAAGATCGTCATATTCGCGGTCGATCAGGGAATTCTTCAAGTTACCAATTACAAAACTCCGAACCCGCTCACCTATCTCTTTCGCAAATGCGCTCTCGGCGTGGAGACGGCGCAGATAGTTGATCTTATCATTCCGGAATTTTCGTTGCTGCGTTCCCTCTCCGCATTTGGTGGCGACGGCGGCGAAGTTCAAAAATTGAATCCGTTCAAGCGCGTCACGGAAAAACCGGTGGTGTTTTGGTCTGGGATTATCGATACCGACACGACCGCGCGTGAAGTTGTTTATGATGTGCCCGACTTTTTCGACGGCACGTTGAAGATAATGGCGGTCGGCGTTTCAAATGAAACAGCTGGATCGACCGACCGCGACGCGCTTATTCGCGGGCCTTTTGTCGTAACGCCAAGTGTACCGGTGCTGGCCGCTCCCGGCGACGAATTCGAGGCTGGGGTGACCGTCGCGAACAATGTCGAAGGATCCGGTGCGGACGCGGAAGTAGAGCTGCACGCAGAGACATCTCCGCAGTTGTCGATCCTGGGAACGCCAACGCAAAAATTGCGAATCGCTGAAGGGCGTGAGCAAAGCGTGAAGTTGCGCTTCCGTGTCAACGACATGCTCGGCTCCGGCGAAATCAAGTTCATCGCGCGCCGGAATGGGATCGAGACGCGACGGCGCGCTACGCTAAGCGTTCGTCCGCCCGTTCCCTACGCGACCGATGTTCGCAGCGGTAATTTCAAAAAAGGACACGTGGACGTTCAAATTACGCGGGCGATCTATTCCGAGTTCGCTAAACGCGAGGCCGCTGTCGCGGCTGTGCCGCTGGGACTCGCGCATGGTCTGTATATGTTTCTAAAAGATTTTCCTCACGGTTGTAGCGAGCAAATCACGAGCGGCGCATTCTGCCGGCTCCTGCTCTCGGATGAAGCCGATTTCGGTTTGAGCCGAGCGGAGGTAAACACACAGCTTGAGAAAACGTTCGCGACTCTGCGACGCCGGCAAAACGACCAGGGCGCTTTCGGTTATTGGGCGCCGGAAACGAATGAGAAGATCAGCTTCAATTCAGTTTATGTAATGGATTTCCTGAGTACGGCGAAAACGGCCGGCTTTGCCCCGCCCGCAGACATGTTCGCGAGTGGCTTGCGCTACCTGCAAAAGATGGTCACGCTCGAGCCCTCGACTCTGGCTGACGCGCGAACCATCGCCTACGGGATTTACGTGCTCACGCGCGAAGGTGTCGTCACCACCAATTACATTCTTAATCTGCGCGATTACCTCGACGAGCATCAGACCGACATCTGGCAAAATGATGTCACCGGCGTTTATCTCGCGGGCGCGCTCAAACTTCTGCATAAAGACGAAGATGCAGACGATTTGATCGGTGCCTACAAGATCGACAAGGGATCTGGCCGAGATTACGACGACTTCTGCCAACCGCTCGGAGCGAACGCGCAATATGTCGCCATACTCGCGCGTGCGTTTCCGGACCGACTTAAAAAAATCTCGGCGGCGCAATTCGAGCAAATTCTTCAGCCGATCGGGCGCGGCGAATTCAACACACTCTCGGCAGCTTATGCTGTTTCGGCCCTGAAATCGTACTCCCACGCCATCGCGCAAACGCTGCCTGTACTCAGCATTGCGGAAATTCACAGGGACAAGCGCGAGGTTGCCCTAACGAGCGGCGCGAAGCTGCTGCAACGGACGGCTTTTTCGAAAGACGCCATTGCGGTGCGGTTTAAGAGCGCCGGAGCGCTCAGCGGCCCGGGCGCATTTTCCCAGGTAGTGGAAGCTGGATTTGATCGACATGTTCCAACGAAGCCGGTAACCGCCGGATTAGAGGTTCATCGCGAGTTACTCGACAAAAATAATCAGCCGGTCACGCAAACGAAACTGGGTGAACCGATTCATGTCCGTTTGCAAGCGCGCAGCGTAAAGGATGAATCCGTCACTAATGTTGCAATCATCGATCTTCTGCCCGGAGGGTTCGAAGTTGTCGGGGCATCTTTGCAACCGGGCGTTTCGACAATTTCCGGCGTCGATTATGTTGATGTTCGTGAAGATCGCGCAGTCTTTTACGGGACTGTTTCCGGCAGCGTACTCGAGATCAATTATCAAATTAAATCATCTAATCGTGGCGAGTTTACGGTGCCGCCCGTTTTCGCCGAATCAATGTACGAGCGCGCCATCAAAGGCTGCGGCGTCGGCGGAAAGATCACCGTGACGGAGTAGGCCTCTTCGAGTTACACAAAATGAAAACGCGCGTCATCCCGAGTGAAGCGAGGGACCTCCCACAGGCTAATAGATCACGCTCACTCCAATGTGTGATCCAAGCTGCGTGGGCGAAGTCCTTCGCTCCGCTCAGGATGACCGCGTATATGATTGGGCGTTATAAGAAACTTCTGCTCGCGTTCACAATTCTCCTTGCAGCCGCCGTTTCTGCATGGCTCCTGTTGCCCAAGCCGCAGTTGCTCGAGGGCATTTCGTTCTCGCAATGTGCTCGCGATCGAAACAGTAAACTGCTTCGCGTTACTCTGACCGCCGATCAGAAATTTCGAATCTGGACTTCTTTACGAAACATTTCGCCGGCGTTGATCGATGCCACGCTCCAATTTGAAGACAAATATTATCGGTATCATCCGGGAGTTAACCCGGTTGCATTGATGCGGGCTGCCTTTGGTTTGCGGCCGGGCGGCGCCCACACCGGCGCCTCCACCATTACAATGCAAGTGGCGCGGTTGCGCTATCATCTGCCTACCCGCACATTTAGGGGAAAGTTCGTTCAAATTGTTCGCGCGCTCGAACTGGAGCGGCATTATTCGAAGTCTCAGATTCTCGAAGCTTATCTAAATCTCGCGCCCTATGGACGAAACATCGAAGGCGTGGGGGCAGCCAGTCAGATTTATTTCGGCAAGACCGCAGCTCACTTGACGAGGCCGGAATCAGTTTCGCTCTGCGTCATTCCGCAAAGCCCGACCCGGCGCGCGTTGTTTGCCGATCGCGATAATCGCTCGCTCCAGTCGGCCCTGAGCGGCTGGTACGATCGCGCGAAAATCAACAATGAATTCTCCGGGCGCTCATTCAGGGCTCGCGCGCAAGTCGAACGAAAATTTCTCGCACCGCACTTTGTCCAGCAAATTGTGGCGACCGAGAAAGGCCATGATGAGATCGTGACGACGCTTGACCTGGCGAAGCAGCAACTAATCGAGCGGCGAATTACGGATTACATTCGCGCAAATCGCGATCGCGGAATCCAAAACGCGGCGGCGCTGTTAATCGATACGCGGAGCATGGACGTTCTCGCACAAGTCGGCTCGGCCGATTTCTTCAACGCCGAAATTCAGGGGCAGGTGGACGGAACGCGTGCTCCGCGCTCGCCCGGTTCCACACTGAAACCATTCGTCTATGCCCTCGCGCTGGAGCAAGGTCTGATTCATCCATTCTCGATCCTATCAGATGCGCCGCGGAGTTTTGGCGATTACGATCCGGAAAATTTCGATCGGGAATTTGTCGGCCCCATCCGTGCATGCGACGCGCTCGCGCGCAGCCGCAATCTTCCCGCGGTTGAACTCGCATCCCGACTGCGTCATCCCACGCTTTATGAATTTCTCCGCGGCGCCGACGTCAAGTTACCGCGCTCAGAAGCACTTTATGGATTGACCCTTCCGCTGGGCGGGGCCGAAGTCACGATGGAGGACTTGGTTCGTCTGTACGCCGCGCTTACTAATAACGGAGAGTTGCGTCCCCTTCGCCGGACCTCGCGCGACCCAGTCGCGTTGCGCGGCCGGCGGATTATCATGCCGGAAGCAGCATTTCTAACACTGGAGATGCTCAATCAGCCACGGCCCGAAATTAGCAGCGCATATTCGGACCAGGTCACGCCGGTTTTTTGGAAAACGGGAACGTCCCATGGTTTTCGCGATGCGTGGTCAATCGCTGTCTTCAATCATTACGTGCTCGCGATTTGGATCGGAAATTTTGATGGGCGCGCCAACGGAACTTTTGTCGGACGAATCGCCGCTGCCCCGCTCTTGTTTCAAATTATCGACAGTTTACGTACAGGCTGGCCCGAGCCTAACCAGCCGCATCTTGCGCCGCCAGGTGCAAACTTGAAACGCGTCTCCTTTTGCGCCGTCTCGGGTGATTTGCCCGAACCGTACTGCAAACAGCAGCTTGAGGGGTGGTTCATTCCCGGAATTTCGCCGATCAAACTCTGCGATGTGCATCAGGAAGTGCTCGTCGATGCTGCGAGCGGGTTGCGCGTGCCAAGAGATGACGGAACCCGCCAACTCCGGCGTGAAGTTTACGAATTTTGGCCGACAGAGTTGTTGTCGATTTTCCGCCGGGCCGGAGTGCCGAGAAAATTGCCGCCGCCCTTTTTGCCCGGAACGTCCCCCGAAATGATCGCGCGCACTGGAAACGCGCCACAAATTATTTCGCCGGCGGAGCGACACAACATCCTGCTGACATCGGCCGGCACGATCGCGTTGCGCGCCAAAACAGATGCCGATGTGCGCGAAATTTATTGGTTCGCGGGCAACGCATTTATCGCCAGGACCAATCCACAAGACGTCGTTACATGGAAAGCAGCGCCGGGCAGTTACGAACTCACCGCCTTGGACGACCACGGCCGCGCTGGTGCGTCTAATGTCACGGTGCGCTGAGCCGAAGCTTTAGCGCCTGGAAAGAAGTCTTGAACTTCGATTTCAAAGTGCTGTAAAAAGATCCTAGACGACGCATTAACCTCCTAAGCCTAGCCACGAACCAAATGCCAAAGTATTGGATGATCAATGATCGCAGCCAGGGTGGCATCGGACCGGATGTCAATACTGATGGTATGACTTATTGGGTCAGCGATAAACAACCGCTCACTGACATCAAGAATTGGCGGCAAATTGCCCAGGCCAATTTTAAGAAGCTTCTGGTCGCTGCCGCGGATAAATTTCCTGCGCATGACCCTGCGGAGAACGAGAAACAAAGCCACGTCACCATTCTTGTGCACGGCTTCAACAACAAATTTACCTCGGCGACCAGATTTTATCAGGATCTTTGTGGAAGACTGTTTGAGGGTCCGGACAGCCTCGGGCTGTGCATCCTGTACGACTGGCCATCACGTGGAAGCACCCTGGGCTACGAGCCTGACCGTTCGCATGCGCGTCTTTGTGCTCACGATTTAACGGATGTGTTGAGCGCGCTCTTCGACTGGCTGGTCGATAAACAGAAGGAAACCATCAATAACCCGGCAAAAGCCTGCAAAGCGAAAGTGTCCGTGATCGCCCACAGCATGGGTAACTATGTTGTGCAAAAAGCGATGGCGGCGGCTTGGACCCGTAAGAATCAACCTTTGCTCGTCAGTCTCATCAATCAGCTCGTAATGGTCGCTGGCGACGTCGACAGCGATTTGTTCGATATGGGCGCGCCGGATAATAACGATGGCGACGCGGTGGCTAATCTCTCATATCGGATCACGGCGCTCTACAGCGGACGCGACTCTGTTCTGGGCGCCTCGGCTGGGTTAAAACATTTTGGCATGCGCCGCCTTGGCCGCAGCGGTCTTCCGAATCGGCCGCCGTTGGCAGATCCGGCCTCACCAACAGACAATGTTTGGGACGTTGATTGCTCTAGCTTTTTTCCGCGGGAAGTCGATGGCGCGGGAATTCACGGGGCCTATTTCGTCCATGACGGCACGATCAACCTGATGCGCCACATCCTGCGCGGTGTTGACCGGGGCGTGCTCGATCGCCTTGGATACACCAGAGGCGCTGCGTGGCCGTGAACACTGAGTGTGACTTGGAATTCAAGAGCAACTTAATCAGAAGCGACTCTTTAAGGCATATCTTACCATGCCTGATTACGACTAACCCTCCTGAATCAGTGGCTCCGGCATTGCCGCTTTTCGGAAAATCATCCAGACGCCGGTAAGAACGAAGGCGGCGCCTAACAAGGAATAGAGCGGAAAGGTTTCGCCGCCTAACGACCAGCCGAGCATGACTGCGCCCGGGGGCGTGATAAGAGAGATGCTTTGCAGCTGCGCCACCGTTAGCCGCGGCAGAAGCCAGTAAAGAAGCAGAAACGTAAGTGCCGACCCAATAACGGCAAGATACAGCAGGCAGAAGACCGACATAGCGGTCCAGTGAAAGCGCGCTGGGTTTCCATCGATCGCAAACCCAAGAACTAACAATGGTGCGATTCCGAAAATCATTTGCCACGCGGCCAGCATGGCCGGCGCGAGCTGGATCGCTCGCGCCTTGACCAGGACGTTGGCGTAGGCGGCGCTGGCAGCTCCAAAGACAACTCCTACGCCGCCCCAGAAAGCAAGTGGCCCGTTGAAACCGAGCAGTCGGCTACAAATCACGGTCACGCCCCCGAGTGCGATGATTGCACCGGCGAGCTTTTGTAACCGCAGCGGTTCATCGGGCAGCATCCAGTGCGCAAAGAACAGGCCGAAGATTGGAATTGTCGCCTGCAGCACAGCAGCAAGGCCGGATGAGACGTGCAGCTCCGCCCAGAACAGCAAGGTGTAGTTCACAGCGAACATGAGAACTCCAGTAATTGCCAGGACCACGTAATCGTTGCGACGCAGCGGCAGTAATCGGGTGCGGCCGATCGAAACAGCTAGCAGCACGATGATCGCGATCAGAAAACGAATCGCCACGAATGAAACCGGCGGCAAATCTCGCAAGCCAATTTTGATGGCAAGCCAGGTCGAACTCCAAACGATGCAAAGCGTCACCCAAGCTAGTGGCACGCCCCATCCAACTCGGGGCCGCCAATGGTTCATGAGTTTCATGGATCTTATTGGCTGCATTCTGTAGGGGAAGCTGA
>QHPG01000231.1 GCA_003219005.1 Verrucomicrobiota bacterium | reverse complement strand
AAACATTCGCATAGTTTTCCTCCTAAGTTATATTGCATCGATTAGTCCTCAACCACGTAATATAAGAACATTCCAAAGTTTTGTCAATACATGGAACTGAAAATAAATCAAAATAAATATGGCCATATATCGGCTATTTGGCACGGAATATGCGTCAGAATTGTCGATTTTATCTTGACAACAAGCAAACTTTGCCAAAGTTTTTCGCTAAGGGATTTCCGCGCGTGCGGGGGTCATGGGGTCGTCGTGATACCTAGGAATTTCGATGTGAAGCGCACGTTATTGAATAGTAACATCCACCGAGCCACTGTCACTGGGGCTAATCTTCACATACCGATCTTGCCGCTGATACTCCGTTCCCGATCAGCGCAGCGCCGGCTGCGGCTGGGGAGACGAAAGGCGGCGGCCCCAAGCCCGTACCTCGCTCGAAGTCAAAGTGATGCCGTCGGTCGGGGGGTTCTCAAAATGTTCGGGTCGAGCGCGCTTGGGATGCAGAGTGGGACGTTGTAATGTTCCAGGCGGCACTCCGTGGCAAGGGTGGTTCGGGCGACTGACGAGTGGAAGAAGAACGCCAGTTCACTTCAAACAAAGGGCAAACCGAAGAACTATGGCACGGAGCGGCTCATCGCTTGGTCCTTCTTCCTCCAGATCCGTTACGGCGGCGGGAATGGGCGGTTCCTGGTTGGTGCGTTGGAGCCGGAATCCGAAAGCGCGCTTCCGCTTGTTCTGCTTCCCGCATGCGGGAGCGGGCGCATCGGCCTTCAAATCCTGGCCGGGCCAATTACCGCTTGAGGTAGAAATCTGCGCCGTTCAGCTACCAGGGCGCGAAACCAAATTAAGAGAAGCCCCCTTCACTGATCTCACTGGCTTGGTGCAGAAGCTGGCAGAAGTCGTGTCGCCGTATCTTGACAAACAATTCGGCTTTTTCGGCCACAGCATGGGCGGCCTGGTTTCCTTCGAGTTGGCTCGCCGTCTTCGGAGCGAGCGAAAACCAGGCCCTGTCCGGTTGTTCATTTCCGCTCACCGTGCACCACAGTTGCCGGATCCGGACGCGCCGATCCATGAATTGCCCGATGCCGCATTTTTGGCGGACTTACGAATGCTTTACGGCACGGCGCACAACGGCTGGCAAGATGCTGAACTCATCGAACTGTACTTGCCAGTGTTGAGGGCGGATCTCGCGGTGTGCGAGACCTACGCTTACGCCACCGATGATCCCCTGGATTGTCCGATCACCGTTTACGGCGGCTTGGAAGATCCGAAGGTCAACCGTGAGGAACTGGCGGCGTGGCGCGTGCAGACCCGCTGTGCTTTTGATCTCCGAATGATTCCCGGCAATCATTTCTTTCCGCAGACCGCCGAATCGTTTCTTTTGCAGTCGTTGGGCCAGGATCTGAAACAGGTTCTAAGTCCGATTCCATGAAGCGTATGGCTTACGATTGTTCGTGGTCGCCTCCACGATCGGGCCTGATGTTGTCGGATG
Source organism: Verrucomicrobiota bacterium (assembly GCA_003219005.1). Taxonomy (GTDB): domain Bacteria; phylum Verrucomicrobiota; class Verrucomicrobiia; order Chthoniobacterales; family UBA10450; genus Udaeobacter. The sequence continues at coordinate 1,976 of QHPG01000231.1, read as the reverse complement.
ATGAGGTCCACGTCTACGCGATCGCGGAGGCCGAGGCCTTGGAATTATTGCGACGCGACGCGGACGTTGAATTCAAAACCGACGAAGAAGGCGTTCGATGGGCGAAAATAAAATCCAGAGGAGGATTGACTTAGCCCCGTCCATGCGACGCTGTGTCCGAGTTGGATTGCGCCAATCTACAGCCTGAACAGCTTTCCCGACAACGATGAATAAACCGCAACCACCACGGCCAATCGGTTGGCGTCGTCGAGCGCGTCGTCGCCTCGTGCGACCGCTGAGCGAAGCCTCACCGGCGGATATAGCGATCGTCGGGTTGAGTTGCCGTTTCCCCGGTGCCAGCAACACGGAGGAGTTCTGGCGCAACCTGCATGATGGCGTGGAGTCCATCAGCTTTTATTCGCCTGAGGATCTCGCCGCTTCAGGCATCGATCCAGCAGTATTGGCCAATCCACACTTTGTTCCTGCTGGCAGCCTAACGGAGGGAGCCGAGCTATTCGACGCTTCTTTTTTCGGCATTAACCCGCGGGAAGCCGAAAGTATGGATCCGCAACAACGGGTCTTTCTCGAATGCGCCTGGCACGCGCTAGAGAATGCGGGCTATCACCCGGAGCGCTACAGCGGCTCGATTGGTGTCTATGCTGGCTGCGCGATGAGCACGTATTTTCATCAACTTCTTCGCAATCCCGGCTTTCTCCATCTAGTCGGTCACCTCCAAGCCTTGATCGGCAACGACAAAGATTACCTATCTACGCACGTCTCTTATAAGCTGAATCTGCGCGGTCCGAGCATCAGCATCCAGAGCACTTGCGCGACATCGTTGGTCGCCGTCTGTGTCGCTTGTGAAGGTATTCGCAGCGGCTCCTGCGATATGGCGCTCGCTGGCGGCGTGTGCATACGCGCGCCTCAGATCACCGGCTACTATTATGAACCCGGAGGTATCTATTCTCCAGACGGGCGCTGTCGGGTCTTCGACAGCGATGCTCAAGGAGTCGTCTTTGGCAACGGAGTTGGCGTGGTGGTCTTGAAACGGCTGGTCGACGCCTTGGCTGACGGCGATTTCGTACACGCAGTCATCAAAGGTTGGGCGATGAATAACGACGGCGGCTCGAAGGCAAGTTACACCGCGCCGAGTATCGACGGTCAGGCGGACGTAATCGCGAGGGCTCAGGCGATGGCCGGCGTTAATCCTGGCACGGTGACTTATATCGAAGCCCATGGGACTGCGACAGCCGCGGGAGATCCGGTCGAGATTGCCGCGCTGAGCAAAGCGTTCCGGCGGGGAACGAAGAAGAAAGGCTTCTGTGCGGTTGGTTCCGTGAAATCGAATTTCGGTCATCTCGATCACGCGGCCGGAGTGGCCGGGCTTATTAAGACGGTCCTCGCGCTAAAGCATCGACAGATCCCCCCCACGTTAAATTTCGAGCAACCGCACCCAGCCATTCCATTCGCCGATAGTCCATTTTATGTTAATCAGACCCTTTCCGATTGGAAGTGTCGTCGCTTTCCGCGGCGAGCTGGAGTTAGTGCTTTCGGCATTGGAGGAACGAATGCGCATGTGATGCTCGAGGAGGCCCCACGACGCCAGAGCCTCGCCAGCTCCAGACCCGCGCATCTTCTCCTGATTTCCGCCCGGACAACCACGGCTCTGGAAACCGCCACGTCGCGGCTTATGGAACACCTTAAGGCGCATCCGCATCTGGCCATCGCCGACGTGGCGTACACCTCGCAAGTGGGACGGAGGGCTTTCAGCCATCGCCGGACGCTGGTCTGCCAGAGCGTCGAAGATGCCGTCCACGCGCTCGAATCGACGGACGCGAGGCGCGTTCTCAGCTCGAAGTGGCGCGGTCGGAAGCGCCAGGTGGTGTTTATGTTTTCAGGGCAGGGCTCGCAATATGTGAACATGGCCCGCGGGTTGTACCGTTTCGAGCCGCGCTTCAAAAAGCAGGTCGATCGCTGCGCGGAGCTGTTGAAGCCGC
>QHPG01000229.1 GCA_003219005.1 Verrucomicrobiota bacterium | reverse complement strand
GCGAACCGCTGGTCAGCGATTTCGGATTAGCAAAATGGCTGGAACCAAGTAGCGATTTGACACGCACACCCAGCATTTTCGGGACGCCAGGCTACATTGCGCCCGAACAAGTGAACGGATCAGCGGGCAAACTTACGCCAGCGGCTGACGTATATAGTTTGGGTGCGGTTTTGTTCCATCTTTTAACTGGCCGGCTACCATTCACTGGTGAGCACGCGCTGAAAGTCATTCAGCAAGCGGCTGAAAAACCCGCGCCCAAATTACGCAGCCTGGCGCCGGCGCTTGATCGCGACCTGGAAACCATCTGTGCCAAATGTTTGGAAATTGAACCACATGCCCGTTATCATTCAGCTGGTGAGCTGGCTGAGGATCTTGAGCGCTGGCTCGGAGGACATTCCATTGTCGCGCGGCCAGTTTCGCCGCCGGTGCGTCTCTGGCGCTGGTCGCGACGCAATCCAACGTTTGCCGGAATGGCGGCTCTCTTGCTCGCACTGGGGACAGCTGTCGGCGTGCTGACCTGGAAGGGCGAAGTTGCTCCTGTGAACGGTGACCCGGCAGCTGGCATCGCGGTGTTGCCCTTTGAAAGCCTTAGTCCGGACAAAGACAACGCCTTTTTCGCCGGCGGCGTTTACGACGGCGTTTCCGCCAAGCTGGCGAAAGTGGCGAATCTAAAGGTGATCAGCCACAACAGCGTAGCAAAATATCGCGGCGTACGCGATACGCAGGAAATCGGTCGAGCGTTGAATGTGGCATATGTGCTCAGGGGAAGCGTGCGCCGGGGCGCGGGCAGGATTCACCTAAACATTCAGTTGGTTGATACGCGCAACGATTCTCAGGTTTGGGCGCAGGAATACGATCGAGATCTCAATAATGTCTTTACTCTCCAGAGTCAGATCGCACAAAAAGTCGCAGATCGGCTCGGAGCCGATGTCTCGTCCACCGAAAAAGCCGCGATTCAAGAGCCGCCGACTACAGATCTTATCGCCTACGATGCGTACCTCCGATCCAAAGACCTGATCAACGACATCTCGTTTAGCACCCGGGAAAAAGACGATTTAGTCGAGGCCGTTCGACTGCTCGATCAGGCTGTTGCGCACGATCCCTTGTTTTTTGATGCCTACAGTCAGCTCGCGGGAGCGCATGACCGCATTTATTTCCTCGGTTTCGATCACACCGCTGCGCGCCTTCAATTGTCCGAAGCGGCCATCGAATCGATTCGCCGTCTGCGCCCGAATTCTGGGGAGACCCATCTTGCCCTCGCTCAGCATCTGTATTGGGCCTATCAGGCGTACGACCGTGCCCACGAGGAACTGGCTGCCGCCCGGCTCACCTTGCCTAACGAGGCGCGAATTCCTCTGTTAGCCGGCTACATCGATCGACGGCAGGGTCACTGGCAGGAATCGCTCGACCAAATGAAGCAGGCGCTGGAATTGGATCCGCACAATCTTTCCATACTCCAGCAAACCTCCCTTACTTACCAAGCCTTGCGGCGCTACAAAGAAACGGTCGCTACTCTTGATACGGTGTTGGCTATAGCGCCAAAAGATATTGCGATCAAAGTGTGGCGCGCCTGGGTTGAACTTCAATGGCGTGCCGATCCAAGCCCGCTACACACGACAATTCAGACGGCCCTCACCGAAAACCCAAAGGCGGCGCCTTATATCGTTTTGCAATGGCTCGACCTTGCCCTTAGCGAGCGCGACCCCTCTGCCGCTGAGCGCGTGCTGGCAGCTATGCCGGCAGGTGGGGGCTACGACGAAAACATCCCATTCCCTGACAGTTGGTGGCGCGGCCTTGTCGCCCGGCTTCGCGGGGACCAACCGGCAGCTCGTGCTGCGTTTGCCGACGCCCGAACACAACTCGGGCAAATCGTGCGCGACCAACCCGATTACGCCGCTGCTCTTTGCGCGATCGGTGTGGTTGATGCTGCTTTGGGAAACAAGGAAGACGCCATCCGCGAAGGCCAGCGCGCGGTCGATCTGATGCCACCGAGCAAAAACGCCATCGATGGCGCGAGGATGATTCAATATCTCGCCGTCAGTCATGCGTGGACGGGTGATAAGGAGCGCGCTATCGAACGATTGGCAGAAGCAGCCAAGCTGCCAGGGAGCCATGTGACCTACGGTTATTTGCGTTTGCACCCGGTGTGGGACCCGCTGCGAGGCGACCCGCGCTTTGAAGCGATTGTCGCTTCGCTCGCACCGAAATAATAATTCCGCATTGCTGAAACACGCGCACTCAGAAGAGTTCGCGAAACCGCCAGGCACAAACTTGCATCGTTTTGCCCCCGGGCACCAAAACGTGTGCGTCGCGGAATTTGGAGGACGTCTGTGTCAGATGCCTGGTTGTGGCGGTGTCTCACATTCCTACCGACTTGAACCACGCCACGGTAAATCGACCGATGGCGGTTTTGCCTTTGGGCTTGACAGTTATTCACAAAATCTGTAAAGGCGGCTTATGAAAAAGCTCCAAGCTAAAATCACCATACGTGTCGTCGCAGCTACGCTGGTAACAGCAGCAGTTGTCGGGGTTAGCGCCCTGGCGATGCAAGCATCCACTCAAAACCAAAACGCCCTGGCTCCATCCTTGAAGAGTATTCAAACTGAAAAAGCCACATCGTTTTACGCAGGCCGCGAGCCGAGTACGACTTGGTTCCGCGAGAATGTTCTGTCCGGAACCAGCGAGAGCAAGGCGGCGACTGAGAACTTGAAAGTAATCGCAACGACACTGTAGGCCTGCTGATCAGAAGCTAGCAAGTAGCTGTGCCAGTCTCGATGGTCTTCGGGACTGGCTGCGTCGTGCACCGGTTAGAGGCGGGACTCTGTCTGCTTTTGTCTTTCATGAGATGTTTTCAAAGCGCATTGACGCAGTCTGGTTTGGAATCCATTTTTTCCTAATAACGGCAGTTTGCTTTGCCGGACTGTTCTCGCTTATCGCCGAAGGCGCGACCATGTTGCCGTCGGCGCTCGAATCGTACGCGCGCAAGGCTGAAATCGCTGCCGCTTGGGTACTGGGGAAGCAGGCCACTGGGTCGAGCCCGCTTCGGCGAGGCGTAGCGACTTATCTGCATGCCGCCGGCATCCAAGCGGGCTACACTTTTTTTGCTCCGAATGTCCCCGGCTACCACAGGTTGACCTTGGAGCTGTTTTACGAGGATGGCCGCGTAGAACACGAGGCACCGCGTCTGCGAAGCAAAGTCGCTGGACTGCGTTTGGACAGTTTGCTGGACAGGTTGGCGGAGGAACGTTACGAGCCGATCAGGGAGGTATTGGTCAAAATGCTCGCGTTCTCCGTCTGGCGTGAGCATCCCGGCGTAAAGAAGATTCGCGCCGTGTTTGGATCCGTAACTCCGCCCAGCATAATTGAGTTCGAGCAGGGCAAAGCAGAAACATTTCAACCAA
>QHPG01000228.1 GCA_003219005.1 Verrucomicrobiota bacterium | reverse complement strand
TCGGGACGGCTCTCCTTTCCCGCGGAAAATCTTGTCCGCGATTTGGATCGCATTCTCGCCGGAAACGCGGACCAGCGCGATCGCGCCTTCACCCGGCGGCGTCGAGATAGCGGCGATGGTATCGGAAATGGTCATGATTCTCGAACCGAAACTGTAGGGCAACCGCTCCGGTTGCCAACTCGGCGGGCTGGCAGTCCGCCGGCCGAGTCAGGCAGGCTGCCTGACCTCCAAGCCAAGCACTTCTCGCAATGCAGCGATTAATTTCTTGTTCTCTTTCATTGTCCCCACCGAAATGCGAACCCATTCGGATAAACCATAGCCTTTGAGTGGCCGTACGATAATTTTCAGTCGCAGCAATTTCTCGAAGATCGCGCAACCATCGCCCACGTTTACCATCACAAAGTTCGCGACGGCTGGCACGAAAGGGATTTGCATTTCGGAAAACCGTTCCTGCAAGTAAGCGCGACCTTCGTCGATCACGCGCTTCGTCTCGCGTAGGTGCGCATCGTCCTCCAGCGCCGCGAGCGCGCCCGCTTGCGCGATGCTGTTCACATTGAATGGCTGCCGCGTCTTGTGAAGCACTTCGATCACATCCGGCCGCGCAACGGCATAGCCGATGCGCAGCCCGGCGAGGCCATGAATCTTCGAAAAAGTTCGCAGCACGATCACGTTTCGGCCTTCCCGAACAAATCGAAGCGTATCGGGCGGATCATCGAGAAATTCGAAATAAGCTTCGTCGAAAACGACCATGACTTTTTCCGGAACACCTGACATGAAACTGTCGATCTTGCGCTGCGAAATCAACGTGCCGGTGGGATTGTTTGGGTTGGGAATGAAAATGAGTCGGGTTTTCGGAGTGACTCTGTCCAGCATCCCCTCCAAGTCCTGTTGATAATCCGGGCTCGGCACCTCGATCATGCGGGCACCGAATGAGGTTGCGATCAATTTGTAAACGACAAACGCGTATTTGGAGGCGATCACTTCATCCTGACGTGTGGCGTCGAGAAAGGCATGACCGAGAAATTCGAGCGCTTCATTTGATCCGTTGCCGAGGATAATGTTTTCCGGAGCGAGACCGAGCTTGGCAGCAATTGCTTTGGCCAAATAAAATCCGCTGCCGTCCGGATAGAGATGCGCGGTTTCCAATGCGGCGCGCATCGCCCGAACTGCCCTGGGAGAAGGCCCCAGCGGATTTTCGTTCGAGGCCAGTTTGATGATTGCGTCCGGTTCGATGCCGAGCTCGCGTGCCGTCTCTTCAATTGGTTTTCCCGGTTCGTAAACTGTAATGTCGCGCAGTTGCGGGTTCGCCAAGTCCCAGATCGAACTCATGCGCGGGAGATTAACTGGAAGTGGCGAGGTTTCCAATTCGCGCGTTTTCTAACTCTTATTCTTGCCCTTGAGCTTACTCTTGGTGATGCTGTTTTCTCTAAAACCCGTATCTAGGAGAGCACGAGCAGGAGTAAGAACAGTGCATGACAGCCGGCGACGAAATCATTTATCTCGATAACAACGCGACCACGCCGCTCGATCCTGCGGTGATCGAGGAAATGCTGCCGTTTTTGACGAAGTATTACGGCAACCCATCCAGCGGCTACGCGTTTGCAGCCAGAGCGCGAAAAGCTGTCGATCTGGCGCGCGAACGGTTGGCAGCGTTGCTTGGCTGTGCGCCGTCGGAAATTGTTTTTACCAGCGGCGGAACGGAATCCAACAATGCGGTAATTCATTCCGCGCTGGCCTACTCCGCCATAGCGGCTGCGAAGGCTGGACAGTTTGAGCCGCACGGGAAACATATTGTGACAAGCGCTGTGGAACACAGCGCTGTTTTGCGTCCTTGCCAGGACCTCGAAAAACACGGCTGCGCTGTGACGTTTCTCGGCGTGGATCGAGATGGCAATCTCGATCTCGGCGAATTGGAGGCCGCGATTCGCCCTGAGACCGCGCTCGTTTCGATGATGTGGGCGAACAATGAGACTGGTGTGCTCTTTCCCGTTCAGAAAATCGCTGAGATTTGTCGCCGGAAAGGTGTGCTCTTTCATACTGACGCGGTGCAGGCAGTCGGGAAAATTCCGATTCGCTTGCGCGAAACGGCGATCAATTTTCTTTCCCTCTCTGCGCACAAATTTCATGGGCCAAAAGGCGTAGGCGCACTTTATGTCAACGAGCGAACGCGCTTTGGTCCGTTGATCGCAGGCGGCGGCCAGGAAAATGGCCGACGCGGCGGAACGGAAAACGTCGCAGGAATTGTCGGCCTTGGAAAAGCCGCTGAACTGGCTCTCAAGTATCTGGCAGAGGGGAAAGGCAGCGTTCACTCGATGCGCGATCGCTTTGAAAAAGCGATTCTCGAATCTGTCAGCGGCGCATCCGTGAATGGCACCGGCGCGCTGCGGATCCCGAATACGTCAAGTTTGTCATTCGAAGGAATCGAATCGTCCAACGCGCTCCTGTTACTGGATCGACATGGCATTTGTTGCTCGGCTGGGTCGGCCTGCCGAACGGGTTCGCCGGAGGCTTCGCATGTGTTGCCCGCGATGAATCCGAATGGCGATGGCGCCCGGCGCAGCCTGCGTTTTTCATTTGGCAGATTTAACAGCGAAGCCGAAATCGATCGCGCCATTGAAATCGTTCCCAAGGTAATCGAGAAATTGCGCGAACCCGCGGTGCGCGGGGCCGTCGCCGCGGCGGCGACATAATTTCGGGAATGCCTGATGCAGATTCCACGCGATCCTGCGGCTTCAACTTACGAGCATGTCGGCAAAGGTCTGCGCCGGAGCGATCTCGATCCGGATCCGATCAAACAATTCGCAAACTGGTTCACCGCCGCGATCGAAGCCGGAATTCACGATGTGAATGCGATGAGCCTCGCCACGACGACGACGGATTGCAGACCGTCAGTGCGGATTGTGTTGTTAAAAGGATTCGACCAGGACGGATTCGTCTTTTTTACTAACTACGAGAGCGAAAAAGGAAAGCAGCTCGAGGCCAATCCCTACGCTGCGCTGGCCTTTTACTGGATCGAACTGGACCGGCAAATTCGCATTAGCGGAAAAGTGAAAAAAAACTCACGCAAAGAATCGCAGACCTATTTTCATTCGCGCCCGGTGGGCAGCCAACTGAGCGCCTGGGCATCGCGTCAAAGCG
>QHPG01000100.1 GCA_003219005.1 Verrucomicrobiota bacterium | reverse complement strand
CCTGCTCCAGCGGCACTCGGAAGGACAGTGGCCGCACATGCCGACGCATGCTGACGATGTAATCGTCTTGTTTCGCCGCGTCGACGGTATCGACCTTCCCATGGTCGATCTTCCTTGTGAGTTCACTAAAAAACGGCGCTGTGGGTGAAAGGGCCAAAAGAAAATCCGTCGTGATTAATGCAGGCCCGCAGGGATTTCGAATCAACTGTCCCGCGAATTCTGGTGGATTGGAATCGACAAGCGCCGCCGATGAATCTTTCGCGCAGAGGGCGACAAGCAGGCGCGCGTCACAATAAATATTTGCCGGGACTATTAGGAAGCAGTCGGTCGAGCTTTGTTCTAAAAGCCGTTCGGCAGTAAGAGGCTCAGTTGCGCTCGAAACAAGATCCGCAGTTATGTGTTCCCGCGGCCACGAGTGCCTGGCTAATTCGGCTCCGACGATTTCAGGTGTTGTTGAGAAAACAACCGCCCGCCGAAACCCGAGTCGCTGCAACATTCGAAGCAGACGCTCGAGTAAATTGACACCGCACAATTCGATCAATGCCTCAGGCGCATTCGCGATCAAGACTGGCAGCACGTTGTCCATCGCTCGCAAGTTTAACGGTGGATGCGCCGCGTTGCTAGCAGCCGCGTGTCGCAGTCACGAGCCGCTTTTTAGCAGATGCGCCTGTGGCTTGGGGTCCGATATCCGTTCTTGCAACCGGGCACGAAATAATACAGATTCGGCGCTGCAACTCCGAAGTATTTCGGCCCTAAAAGGAGGCACAAGTTCGGTATGGAGCCGGCCTAACTTGTGGGTTGCTCCGAAGAATGTAAGTCAGGTAGGGTTCCAGCTTTAGCAATCACGCAATGAGAAAAATTAGAATCGCAATCGTAGGCGTCGGAAATTGCGCCAGTTCTCTCGTCCAGGGAATCAATTTTTATGATGACTCCTCCCCCAACGGCACCCGGATCGGGTTAATGCATCGCCAGATCGGCGGCTACCGGCCAAACGACATCGAAGTCGTTGCCGCCTTTGATATCGACCGGCGCAAAGTCGGTCTGGACGTGAGCAAGGCGATTTTTTCGCCGCCTAACTGCTCGCCGAACTGAAGAACTCTTCCGCGGAGTTGATGGTCAACTATCTGCCAGTGGGCTCCGAAGAAGCGACTCGCTTTTACGCCAGCTGCGCGCTGGAGACCGGGCTCGGCTTCGTTAACAATATCCCGGTTTTTATCGCCAGCGATCCAGCGTGGGCAAAGCGTTTTGGAGATAAAAATTTGCCGCTCATTGGCGATGATATCAAAGCCCAGGTCGGTGCTACCATTTTGCACCGAACGATTGTCGATCTTTTCCGCAAACGTGGCGCGAAAGTTGTGCGCACTTACCAGTTGAACACAGGCGGCAACACCGATTTTCTAAATATGCTGAATCGCACCCGGCTGGCGTCGAAGAAAACATCGAAGACCGAGGCCGTTCAATCGGTGATGGGCGAGCGCTTGGCGGACGAAAATATTCACATCGGCCCGAGCGATTATGTGCCGTGGCAACTAGACAACAAAATTGCTTTTATCCGTGTGGAAGGCCGCCTTTTTGGTGATGTGCCGATGGAGGTTGATGTGAAACTTTCGGTCGAGGATTCACCGAACTCCGCCGGTGTGGCCATCGACGCCATCCGCTGTTGCAAACTTGCGCTTGATCGCGGGATCGGCGGCGTGCTGCATTCCGCCGCCGCGTATTTCGCGAAGCATCCGCCTGTGCAGATGGCGGACGATGAAGCGTACCGCTGCGTCGAGCAATTCATTCGCGGCGAGCGCGAGAACTGATCCCTGACGGTTGCCCACGCGGGAGAGGCCGTGGCCGAGAAGCATTCAAGGCCGAACGACCATGCACCACGAAGCGCGTTGACCAGCGCGCGGAAGGCGCGCTACCTGATCGCCCGCTCGCGGCTGGCGACGATGTTACCGTCCCTCATCTCATGGACCCAGTCGCATGCCTCCGCGATCACCGGGTTGTGCGTTGCGAGGAGCAAGGCTTTGCCGCGTTCGTGCACAAGGTTCTGCAGCAGTTCGAAGGCGCGCTCGGAGTTGGCGGTATCGAGGTTGCCGGTGGGTTCGTCCGCAAGAATCACTTTTGGATCGTTAGCCAGCGCCCGCGCGATGGCTACCCGCTGTTGTTCGCCTCCGGAAAGATGGCGGCTAGATCTGCGTAGCTTGTCGCCTAGGCCCACCGATTCCAAAAGATCGGCAGCGCGCTCTCGCATCTTCGCATCGGAAAGCTGCCCGAGCTTGCGCATCGGAATCATCACGTTTTCCTGCGCAGTGAAATCCTCCATTAAAAAGTGAAACTGAAAAATGAAGCCGATCAACTTGCTCCGCTTATACGCTAGTTCATCATCGTTCAGCTGCGCAACGGGTTCAGATTCGATGGAAACGCGACCGCCATCGGGCAGATCGAGTAGGCCCAGGATATACAGCAACGAACTTTTGCCGCAGCCGGATGGACCCACCACCGCGTGGACGCTTCCAGTCTCAATATCGAGCGACACTCCACGGAGCGCGTGCACGCGTTCCTCTTCTTCGCCCAAATAACGCTCGACCCCTTCACAGCTGAGACAAGTTTCCGAGTTCATCTGGAACCTCGAATCGTGATCACTGGCGGTAATTCAGCGGCCCGACGCGCGGGGACATAGCTCGCAATGAAGACAGCCAGGATGGCCAGCAACGTGGCAAATACGTAGTGGCGCCAATCCCATGTCACCAAAAAATAATTCGTGTACAGCAAACCGCGGAGGCGAATCGGAATGTGCGACACGCCCCAGGTCATCAGCGCGCCCAGGGCACATCCGAGCAACGATCCGGCCGCGGCGATCGCCGCGCCTTGCCATAGAAAGATTGCGGAAATGTCGATGCGACGGTAGCCCATCGAACGCAAAATGGCGATCTCCTTGGTCTTCGCCAGCACTGACATGGTAAGCACATTAAAAATTCCGAAGCCGGCCAACAGGATGATAAGCGAAACGGTGATGGCAACGGACATTCTCAGGGTGAGAAAAAGCTGCAGCGTACTCTCCTCGCGTTCCTGCCAACTCGAGGCATTATGCTGGAAAAGTGTCTCGAAACGGCTCGCCAGCGCCGGCGCACGGTCGGGATTTCGCAACTTATAGATGATCATCGACGCCCCGGAAGGTTGTTGCAGCAAAGCCTGTGCGACCTTGGCATGCGAATAAACCCGGGTTACATCAATCGAGCCGATGCCCGTGCGCGCAATGGCTGCCACAGTGAACCGCCAGTACTCGCCGTTGGGCGCGAGCAATTGCACGGGGTCGCCCACACCGGCCTGAAGCAGGTCTGCCAGGCGCGAGCCAATAATGATTGAGCTCGTGTTATTTCGAAAATCGTCAAAGTTGCCGTCGATCAACTGATGGAGAATATCAGTGGTCTGTGCATGCAGAGCGGGATCGACGCCGTAAAGATCGACAGTCGCGTTCTCAAATCCCGCGCGCGCGCTGACCGTTCCGCGCAGCACCGGCGAACAAGAGACGACATTGGGAAATTGCCTGCTCACCCGCATGATCTCGTTGGGATTGGTGATCCCTTCAAAATAAACGCGACGCTCCATGCTTCCGTTCGAGTTTTTGGCGGAAACCATGAGTGGTTCGTAGCGCGGCCGAAAACGCGATTTGACGACCAGCGCGCCATTGCTGCCGATGTTGGAGTCAATGAAATAGCGCGCAAAACCCTGCGTCTGAGCTTGCGTACAGATAAAGATAGCGACGCCGAAAACAACCCCGCTGAGGCTCAGAAGCAAGGCGCGCTTGCGATGCGTCAAAAACCGCAGCGCAACATAAAGTGGCGGCGTCATGGCGCTTTTGGTGGTGGGGGCGAGCTGACCATGCGCTGGCGTACTGGCTGGCCGGAATGAAACTTGTCCTGATCGGAAACGATCACATGATCGCCGTCGGCCAGGCCGCTGAGCGCCTCAGAAAAATCCAGAGTGCGAAATCCGACATTCACCGTGCGTGGCTGCACAATTCCGCCATTCACGACCAATGCCTGATCTACGAAAAGCGCACGTGTCGGCACCAGAAGCGCATTTTCGTGCACGCCTGTGATGATGTTCATTTCTCCCGTCATTCCGGCCATCAGATTGTCGGGCGGATTTTCCATCTCTAAAACAACGGTGTAGCGCTGAGTGGTTGGATCGGCAGCGGGTTGAACGGACGTGACGCGCGCGGTGAAAGTCCGAGTTCGATAAGCGTATAGCTGCACCTTTGCTTTCATCTTCGGTTTCACTTCGCCCACGTCCTCCTCGTTTACTTCGCCTCGAACATAATTTTTACGTGAAGAAACAGTGAAAAGCTCGTTGCCGTCCGACACTAATTCTCCATCGATCGTCTGAACGTTAGTGAGGAGGCCGTCGATTGGTGCCCGGACTTCCGCGCTCTTCATCTGGGCTTCCAATTTTTTCGTTGTTGCTTCGAGCGATTTGAGATTGCGATCTCGTTCGATCCGCTCCGTCTCCACTGCGCCTCGCAGCCGGTTTGCTTCGCTCTTGGCTTTTTCGTATTCGACGGCCGGCACGTTTCCGGAGGACACCACTTTCTGGAGCCGCTGCAGATTATCCTCGGCAGCCTTAAGTAACTCCGACGAGGGGAGCGGAAGCGCCGCCCGGTCAACGGCAGCCTGTAAGTCGGCACGCGCCTGCTTCAATTGTCGAGCGGTATCTTCATCAGCGATGGTCGCCAGCAACTGACCTTTTTCGACGCTCTTGCCGATTGCACCACGACCGGCGGAGAAAGGTTCGGCCAGTTGGATGAAGCCGTCGTTTTGCGCTCGAATGCGCACGACAAAAGCCGGTTCGATGCGCACCGTCCCATAAACCGCCGAGATGGCTGTGCCCCGGCGCACGGTAACCACTTCCGCCACCGGCATCAGGAAATAGTACGCCAGCGCGAAAATCAGCACGATCGCTGCGACGCTGCCCCAAAGAACCCCTTTTGATTCCGGCAATTTCAATTTGCAGGAACTAATGCACGTTTTGAACGGTGTCGTCCGAAAATTGAAAGTAACGCCCAGTGGCCCGGTCCCATTCAGCGACTGCCAGATTGTGCTGGTAAAGAGCATCCAAAAGTCCGCTCCTGGTCTTTAAAAAAGCATTTTGAGTGACGCGATATTCAAGGGGCGAGACGAGGCCGCTGGCGAGATTTTCCCCGATCGTGCGGGCGCTTTCCTCGGCGGCGGCGGATGCTGCCGAGAGCGATCGTTCGCGGGCGTCGATCGCCTTAAGGTCGTTGGCGATCCGCGAAAGCTCTCGGCTGACATTGGCCTCGAGCTTCCTGCACGTCAGTTCGTTCACCTCCCGTGCTGCGCGCGCCTTCAATACTGCACCGCCGACTTTGCCGTTATCGACTACCCGCCAGGTGTAAGCTGCTTTTTCCTTGATTTCAGATCCGATAAAATCCTGTGTCTTGCTCGTTGAACCCTGGCGGTGAATGCCTGTTACTGGGACGTACTCGCCGTTAATGGTTCCTCCAACAGCGGGATAATAGTCGGCCGCGATGATCTGTTGATCTTCGTTGGCAGCACGCACGAATAAGCGCGCGAGTTTGAGATCGGCCCTTCGCTGTAAGGCCGCCGCTGTTTCCGAATCGAGACCGACGCGCATGGGAACAAACTGCAACTCGCCGTCGGGCTCGGGCAACGATGACCTTGCAGGATCGATCGCCATCGCTTCTGCCAATTTCAATTGCGCTTGCCGATATGCGGCGTGCGCGCTCTCAATCTGTGGAACCAGCTCGGAGGCTTGGACAGTCGCGCCGGTGACAGCGCTTCGATCGGCCAATCCCGCTTTGTAACGGTCTTGCTGAGTAGCAACATTCTCTTCCAGTTTTCGTCGTTGTTCTTCTCGAATTGACTCCAGTGACCGATTGTAAAGTGCCGCGTAAAATGCCAGTCGCGCCGCGTGTAGCTGTTCCACCACTGCGACGTTCAATTGCTGTTGCGCAATCAAAACTTCGACCTCGCCACGCCGGAGCGACGGCGGCACAGCCATGTTAAATAAAACTTGCTCAAGCGACCCGCGCCCGAGGGCAAATCCTTTTATTCCGCTTTCACCAGCCCGGTGACCAGCCTGAAGACCCGCCGGCACGCCCAGCTCGGCATGAGGCCAGACGACGGAACGAAAAACCAGCCGCTGGCCGGTTGCCTGTTCGAGGCCGGCCTTAGCCTCCTGGATCTCTGGATTTTTTTCCAGCGTCGTTTGAAGAACGTTTTCCAGAGTGACCGCGCCGGTTGGATGCGTGAAACAACCTATGAAAATCGGGAGCAACAATTTTAACGCTGTGAATTTGCCTGAGCGCTCCAGTCGTTTTTCTGGGGAGCACAGGCTGCTAGCCTGTCCTTTTCGGCAGCCTGCCGAAAAGCTCATCGAACGTTCATAGCGACGAATTCTTGCATGGCGTTGGGGAGTCGTCGGCAAGCTGCCGACGACAACAGGCCAGCGGCCTGTGCTCCCCAGAAAGAGAAATCCGCGTTTCATCGCTGACTCATTTTCTCAGGCGGCTTCGCTACATCGGAAACTTGGGCCGCATTGCGTTTTTCCTTCGTTGCATTTTTGAATTGTGACCCGAAATCGAGCGCTTCGGCCGAACTGGCACACGCGTGTGCCAGGCGAGCCAGAGCCACGTTGTGCAGGTAGATCGCGCTCAATCGAGTGGTGCGCGTCCGGGTTACATCGGAGGCCGCTTGCAGGATATCGAGCTGTGTTCCCAAGCCGGCAGAAAAATTGCCTTTGGCCATCTCAAGAGCCTCGTCCGCGGTCTGAACGTTTTGTGTTTCGGTTTCAAGTACGCGTTCGGCTTGTTGAAGATCAAAAAATGCACTGCGCACTTCTGAGGCAACGCTCCGCCGCGCTGCTGCCAACGCTTCCACTGCTGCCTCGCGCCGGGCGCGCGTCGCCTGCATCCGACCTTTGGTCGCGAACCCATCGAAGATGTTCCACGTTGCGTTTATTCCTACGACACCGCCGTAGTTAAATTCTTGACCAACAGCCGGATCACGTTCGCTGTAAGCTTCATATCCGGAAAAAGCGCGGACATGTGGACGCATCGCGCTCCGGTCCAAAACATACTGGCGCTCTTCGATTTCGATATCTTTCTGCCGGCCTTTGATGATCGGCCGATTCACGTCAGCTCGCGCCAGGCAGTCGTTTAAGTCGGCGTGATTGGGTCGATATTGCAATTCGCCGGCAATCTCAAATGGCGGCGCTCGGGCTCCCGGGCGCAAATCGGTGCCGAAAAGTTCCGCTAATCGCAAGTAGGAGTTTTTCAACTCAGTCTGCGCGTTGAAAAGTTCTGGCCGCTCGTTAGCCAGTGCCACCTCGGCTCGTTCGACGTTCAATTTGCTCACGATCCCGGCGCTCAACTGTTCCTGCTGGTTTTTGAGTTCTTCGTCTAACACCCTGACAGAATCTTCGCGCACCCGGACCTTTGCCCGATTCAACAACAGTTCATTGAAAGCGATTCGCACATCCATCGTCACGCGGCTGACGGTTTCCTGGAGATCGTAATTTGCCTTGTCGATGTTCAAGTGCGCAATGGCCACCTGGCTGGTGACTGCTCCGCCGGTATAAAGGTTCTGCTCGAGGCGCAATGTGGCATTGTAATCTTCCTGTCGGAGGCTCGTCTCGCTTTGAGTCTGTCGTTTATCGTACAGCCCGTTGGAGGTTAGCGAAGGGAGAAACCCCGAACGCGCTTCAATGAATCCTCCACGCGCTGCCACCACCTTTTTGCGCGCAATCAAGATTTCAGGATTGTGCTCCTGGGCGACCGCGACCGCCTGCTCGATAGTGTAAGCGGGGAGCCCCAAGGCCCTCGGCGACGCGGGCAAAGCGGCAGCGATCAGGATACTGATAGCCGCGAACTTCAAGCACATTTTCTCTATCTCCTTGCGAAGCCTTTCCTTGCACCAGGAATGGCTCTGACTTTTCCCCTTATATCAGTTCTTGCAAGCCAGCGCGACTTCGGACACATTCCGGCGCTTGCAGTTCCGAAAGATTTTGTGGCTACATGTGGGCAGGACGCGGCCTGAAGGAAGCGGCCTAACTTGTGTCTTGCTTCGAATTACTTAAGTCGGATAGCTTTTCAGCTTTAACACTTTAGAGATGAGCAAAATAAGAATCGCCATTGTCGGGGTTGGAAATTGCGCCAGCTCCCTTGTTCAAGGAATTAATTTTTACGACGGCTCATCCGGCAACGGCGCTGGCGTGGGATTGATGCACCGGCAGATTGGCGGCTATCGGCCGAGCGACATAGAGGTGGTAGCGGCCTTTGACATCGACCGGCGCAAGGTTGGGCTGGACGTTAGCAGGGCCATTTTTTCGCCGCCTAATTGCACCAAGCCTTTCTGTGAAACGATTAAGCTCACCGGTGCCATTGTGAAAATGGGCTGCGTTCTGGACGGCTATCCCGAGCATATGCGCGATCAGGACCCGCTTCGCACGTTCCTTCCACTGGAGAAAGAAACCACTCGCGAAGCGATCATAGCCGAATTGAAAAACTCTTCCGCGGAACTGATGGTCAATTATCTCCCTGTTGGCTCCGAACAGGCCACCCGATTTTATGCCGGCTGCGCGCTGGAAGCCGGGCTGGGTTTTGTCAACAATATCCCGGTGTTCATCGCGAGCGATCCGGCGTGGTCGAAGCGTTTTGCCGATCGAAATCTGCCTCTTATAGGTGATGATATTAAGTCGCAAGTGGGCGCCACGATCCTGCATCGGGCGCTGGTGGATCTTTTTCGCAAGCGCGGCGTGAAACTTGTCCGCACCTATCAATTGAACACGGGCGGCAACACCGATTTCCTGAACATGCTCAATCGCACCCGGCTGGCGTCCAAGAAAACTTCGAAAACTGAAGCGGTGCAATCTGTGGTCGGTGAGCGTCTGGCGGACGAGAATATTCACATCGGCCCGAGCGATTACGTGCCGTGGCAACTCGACAATAAAATTGCCTTTATTCGCGTCGAAGGCCGGATGTTCGGCGATGTGCCGATGGAAATCGACGTGAAACTTTCCGTCGAAGACTCACCAAACTCAGCCGGAGTCGCCATCGACGCCATCCGCTGCTGCAAGCTGGCGCTCGATCGCGGGATCGGCGGCGTGTTGCATTCCGCTTCCGCTTATTTTTCCAAGCATCCGCCGGTGCAAATGACCGACGACGAAGCCTATCGCTGCGTCGAACAATTCATCCGCGGCGAAAGGGAAAGCTAGTCGTAGTTTTTGTTTTTCATCAAAAGTCATCGAGCGCATCCGGTCGAATCTCACCTTCGAGTTGCGCAGGCGGCAGCTGTTCCAGCCGATCCCATTCAATTTGCAGTTCCTCCGCGGAGTAAAGCAACAAACGGCCAAGGGCTGTCGAGAACAAACCCGCTTCCACTTCAAGCCGTGTAATTTCCCCGACCGCTTTCCAGTAAGCTACGAGCTGCGGGCGGTAACGTGCGCGAAAGATTTCGGCATCGCTCGAGGAAACCTCGTTTGTTTTCCAATCAACCAGAAGACACCGGCCAGCTTCACGGTTAATCATGATCGAATCGATCAAGCCTTCAAGCACGCTGCGGTCGTTCCGGCGCCACGAAAATGGAAACTCGGCGTGAAATAACGCTTCATCGTTGGCAAGAAAGCGAGCGATGCTGGCATCGCTGAACAAGTTCCGGCGCGTGGCGTTCCAGTCTTTCGCTGCAGCTTTTGGGTCGGGAGAACTCGGCAATTTTTCTTCGAACAACTTTTGAGCGGAATCGATTCCGCCTTTCCAATCCAGGCGCTCGAAAAATTTGTGCCACCAGCGCCCATAGAGCGTTGCCAGATTGTCCGGTCGCGCCTGCGTCCGCACCTCTGCCGGGACGTCCGAATCAAGCGTGCTCGGTGTGATCTTGCGCACAAATTCCGAAGCGCGTTTCGTGGCGCCCTTGAGTTCGCGAGAAGTTAAAGGCTCGATTTCGGCGCCCTTTTTCTGCGGCGCCTGCCTCACGCTCGGGGAAGGTTCGAGGATTTCATCGATCGTGCTGCTATGTTGGTCGAATTCGCCGGAATAAGAATCTTTGTCCCGAAGCAGCCGACGAAGTTGCGCTGTTCTCGGCAATCTTCCCTCGTTACTGGAGAAGATTTCCTGATCGAGCACAATTACAACCGAGTGACG
This sequence comes from Verrucomicrobiota bacterium, assembly GCA_003219005.1. GTDB lineage: Bacteria > Verrucomicrobiota > Verrucomicrobiia > Chthoniobacterales > UBA10450 > Udaeobacter. The sequence goes on along the minus strand of QHPG01000100.1, from coordinate 3,276 downwards.
CGCCCGCGTCGTTGCCACATAGAGAAGCCGTTCAAGTTCCTGCTGTTGGGCACGCTCGATCGCTTCTTTCAAATCCTTCGATTTGTCCTCTCTGCCAAACGCGATAATCAGTTCGCCATTCACGGGCGATTTCACCAAATGTGGATAAGGCGGCGAGGGCGGCCGCAGCTCGCGCGCAAGGAATGGCACGATTACCGCCTGCCATTCTGAGCCTTTCGCCTTCTGCGAAGTGATGAGTTGGATCGCGTTGTCGTCGGCGGAAAAACGGACGGCGCGCGGCGATGCGAAGTCGTTGCGTAACTGTTCAGCGAACCCGGCCAAGATCATTCCGTTCGCTTCTGCTTCCGCCGCTTGTGCGACCAAGGCATCAAGTTCGCGCGCGAGATCGGCAAACTCCGTCGCGGGCAATAGGAGCAAACGCTCGCGCAATTGCGTTTGCTCGATGATCAAAGTAACGGCGTCGAATAACGCCAGACCTTCCGCGCGTTGGCGAATTTCTGCGAGCATATGCAAAACCGAGGAAATTCTTCCGGTCGCTGACACAATCTCGTCGATGCGAAATCTCGTTTTCTGCCCTTCGGAAAAGACGGCGAGATCGTGATCAGACGCGCCGAAGATCTCGCGGAGCACGCCGACGATTTCGTAAGCATTGAGCGGGTCGGTCATGATCGTGAGGAGCGCGGTCAGCCAGGCATAAGCCGGGCTGTCGCCTTTGACATCCCGTTCAGATTGAATCGCCACCGGCAAACCGACGCGGCGTAACGCTGCGGCCATCGTTTGCAGCCAAGCCTTACGCGGACACAGAATCGCCACGTCGCGCCATGAATCCGCCGAAAGTTTTTTCAGTCCTGCGTCCTTTATCCACCGCGCCAGGTATTCCGCTTCAAAGCGGGCCTTTTGGTAGTCTTTGAGCTTTTTTCCCTCCGGGAGCAGTTCTTTCGCGACAAGCGGCAGGCCAATGACTTTCCCGGGAAGAATTCCCGGCCGCGGTTGCAATTCGACGAACGGCACCTGTCCATCCTTGTTATTCAAAATCCCGCGGAAAGTTGCGTTAACGAAATCGAGCTGTTTCTGGTCCAGGCGAAACGTGACCGCAAATTCCAGGCTCTCACCGTGCTTGTCGGATATCAGCGCTTCATGAACAGCTCGGTAATAATTCAGGTCCGCGCGCTGCCAGTAAATTGATTGCTGGAAATCGCCGACCATGCAGAAGTGTCCAGGACGCGGGCCGAGATGCCGATCTTGCAACCAAGCGCCACTCGCTTTCGGCGGTCGCGTCGCTTCCAGTAGCACGGAAAATTGCAACGGCTCAGTGTCCTGTGCCTCATCGAGAATCACACGAAAGTTTTCTTCGCGAATCCTTTGCGCGGCGACCGGATGTTTCAACAATTCTTCCGCAAGCGCGATTTGATCTCCGTAGGTGACAAGTCCGTGGTCGAGTCGAAAATCGAGATAATCATGTTGCACCTCCGCCGCGACGCAGGTGGCCGCATCGCAGATCCACTTTCGCAGAGGTGCAAATTTTTCCTGCCAGAGCTGAGTGAACCTGGCATTTGCCGCCGTGAAACAAACCGGCCAACGCAGATATTCCCAATCGGCGACGAAGCGCCCTTCCCACTCGCGCAATTCCGCCTGCGATTTGCTGATGTTGTCCCGGCCCGCTTGGTCGACCTGTTGATAGACTTCGGCGAAATCGAGTGGCGGACACGGCGACAGCCCTGGCATCTGTAAAACAGCCGACGCTGCGCGTCGCGCCAACTCCATCAAATCCCGCGCCTGTACGAAGCGTAAAAGCGTGGCGCGATCTTCGTCATCTAGCGAACGACCGATGCGCGTTTGCTTCTGCGCAAACTCCTGCCACAAATCGTCGTCGTCTTGGACCAACTCGAGCGGCGCAGGCAAACCAAGGTAATGACCGAAGTCGGTCAAGAGTTTCATGCAGAACGAATGGATTGTGCCGAAGAAGGCGCGATTGAATGCAGTTTGCACTTCTGGTCGCAAATTTTCCTCGAGCAGCGCTTGCCGCGTGCGCTGCTGCATTTCGTCCGCCGCACGGTTGGTGAAGGTGACGACGACCAGATGCGGCAGCGTTTCCGCAGCCTGCGGCGAATGCGCGATCGACAAAACCCGCTGAGTGATCGCAGTGGTTTTGCCCGAGCCCGCCGATGCAATTACAGAAAAATTGCGGTCCAGCTCGCTGGCGAAACGAGCGCGCAAGGATTCGTCGCGCGGCTTCACCATGTTTCCCACTCCTCTTTCTCAAGGACGAGCGCGGGATGCGTCAGCGCCCATTTATCTTCCAAAATGTCGTTGTCGATCTGCAACGTTGCGAGCGGATAGGGCGCGCTGTAAACAAATGCCGGACGGATCTCACCTTTCATTCCGAAAACCCCGGTGAACTGCATTTCCGCGAGATCGGCAAAGACGTCGGTATGCGGTGCAAGATCGACAACGGACAATTGCGGCCCCACGTTTTTAACCGCGAGCGAAATAATGCTCACGCTTACTTCGGCGGCGCCGCGCTCGCGCATGGCTAGCGCATAAAGACCGAGCTGCAACGTTGTGCCTTTGACCAGATTGTCGTGCAGATCGGAGGTTTTCAGTTCTTTGGTCGAACCGGTTTTGTAATCCACAATCCAGATCTTTTGCCCGGCGAAACTCGGCGCGTCATTTTGCGCGAGCACCAAATCGACCTGGCCGTGCAGTTCTAGCTCCACGCCATCCGCAATTTTCACCGCACCTTCGCGACCGACGGCCAATTCTGTCGCTATCCACTCCCACCCCTTCGCACCTCCGATTTTGGCGCCGAGGTGCCGCGCGAGATAGCGCGCGTTCAACCAGCCCGAGTTCCACCAATCAGGGACGACTTTGCGTACCGAATCGCAGAGGCGCCGAAGTGCCGCACAGCGTTCGTCCGCGGCAAGCCGGATGCGCTTGTCGATCTCGGTTAAAGATGGAAACGCCGAGAAAATCCTTCCGTCTCCGGCTTCGATAATATTCGCCAGCCAGTGATGCACCCATTTACCTGTCGTCGCTGCCCACGGATTCACGGCGTCCTTCGGTGCTTCGATGCCGAGATAACGCTTCATCCAAATAATCGCTGGCGACGAGACCATTCGCTCGAGATCGCTCACACTCAGCTTTGGCACCGGTCGATACGACTCGTTGGACCGCAACGCATAATCATATTCGCCGGCAGGTTTAGAGGAGTCACGGCGGGTGTTGAACGCGATCAGGGTCTGTTCCACATCCGTCACTACTGCCGCAGGCTTCGGC
>QHPG01000222.1 GCA_003219005.1 Verrucomicrobiota bacterium | reverse complement strand
CCGAGTTCCGCAGTGCGTCCAGCATTGGCATACCTACTGACCAGGTATTGCTAACCGGATCGTAGATGTCCACCTCGTTCGAGGGGGTAGGAAATTGCCCGCCCGGCACATACATCTTGTTGCAGAAGTTTAGCCCTCGGGTGTTGCTTGTGGCCCGCGGGATGCTGGTAATGGTGGTGATGGAATCAGCTGTGGGATCATATTTAAAGGAATCGGTAGTATCTGTCAGGGTGCCCCCTGTAGCATCGGCGCCGCCACCCGTGTAGATGAGATTGCCGATGGTCGCGGTCGGTATATAAGCGCGCGGGACAGGAAGGTGCGCGCTCTTTTGCACCCAGGTAGCTGGAGGAGTAAACTCCCAGATCCCATCATATCCGCCTACGTTAACGTCGAATCCACCAAGAGTGTAGAGCTTGTTATTGAACACCGAGAAGCCACCGGGAAGAATGTTTTGGTCGCCAGGCGTCCAGATAGCGGGAACGACGCTGATCACGTCAGTAACAGGGTTGTAGCGGAAGGTGCGACCGCTCGTGGTCTGGCTGGTGAAGTTCGAGCCGCCCACACAATAGATGTAGGGTATCCCGCTCTCAGTCAGCACGCCGCAACCCATGTTGTTCGTAAACGCGTCGGGGTAGGTGCCTGACTTGGTGGTCCAACTATTGGTGACTGGGTCATACTCAAACGGGTGCATGAACTCGACGTTAGAGGCGTCGCGTCCGCCCATCGCATAAAACTTGCCGTTGACCGGGAAAAAGACGCCAACGAAGCGGGTCCCGGCACTCGGGAGGTTCGGCCCGGCAGACCAGCTGCACATAGACGGCGTAGCGGTCGGTGTTGGACTTGGCGTCCCGGTTGCTGTCGGCGTGGGCGAGCCTAGCGGCACGGAGTTGACGGCGGCCAAGGCGTCAACTCTGCCGTAACCGAACGAGTTGTTCGGAATGTCGGTGCTTGGTATCCCGCCGCAGGTCTGAGGTGGATTCACCGTCACAGCCGGATTGGCTGTGTTCTGCAAGATCAACTTGGTGTTGGCAATGTCGCGTTGCAACTGTGGACGCGCCGACCAGAGGAGAGCCACAGTGCCTACCACGTGCGGCCCGGCCATCGAGGTGCCAGACAGGTTCGCGTAGGTCGTGTCACTGGTGAAGTAAGAGGAGCGCACGTTCACTCCGGGCCCAGAAATATTGGGCTTAAGGCGATTCGAGCCGTCACGCGTGACCGGCCCGCGGCTGCTGAAGCTCGCAAGCGTGTTGGTAATGTCAATCGCCCCCGTGGAGAAGGAAGCCTCGTAGATGGCTGGAGGATCGCTGACCGTAGAGCACGCCGAACCGCTGTTGCCTGCCGACGCTTCGACGAAAATGCCCGCTGCCTGGGTGTTCTCGACGATAATCCTCAGCTCATCGCCAGTGGTGCAGCCTTCGCTGGTAGGGCAAGTCCAACTATCGTTGATCACGTGCGGGCGCAGCGCTGGATTGGGATTCTGCCCGTTCAGGTCGGTCGGAGCTATGAAGAACTGAAAGCACTCGGTGTACGTGGATGGCATGCCGTTGCCCTGGTCCATATTGCGGCAGCCGATCCACTGCGCCCCGGGAGCCACTCCAATCTGGTTGCCCGTCCCGTCATCGCCCGAGGTGGTGCCGGTGGTGTGGGTGCCATGCCCGCTATCGTCGCAGGGAGCCTGGTTGTTGGGGCCACAGACGCCGCCGCCGGTGTGGATGGCGTCCCACCAGTTGTAATTGTGATCAGCGATAACCCCGTTCCAACCACGGTAATGGGGTTTCAGCGCATTGTGCGTCCAGCGCATGCCGGTGTCCTCGTTGCCGATGACGATGCCCTGGCCAGTGAAGCCCATTGCCCAGACTTGTGGAGCATTTACATCTTGCACGCCCCACTCGACGGTGGAGGGATTACCGGGCGTGACGCCAAAGTTCGCAATCGACGGATCTTCGATCCAACGAGTCGGTCTGTTGGAATCCACGCGCGCCACATCAGGACGGGCAGCCAGTGCCTCCACCAGCGCGCGGTCTGCGTTAGCAACAATCATGTTGACCACCCAGAACGACTGATAAGTAATTCCTCTGGAGTTGAGAAGATTTCGAATCCCACTCTGAGTGCGAGCGGCATGCTGAGTCAGGGTGTTATAAACGAACCAGCCACGCGCATCCTGGTCTCTCATGCCAGAGCCAGCGCTGACGTCAGCTTGGTCGGCGAGCAGGATGATAACTGAGGCGCTCTTGTCGTCGGCCGTGTCAGCCAACACTTCCGGCGCAATCTTGTTCGTTGGAGCCGACGCCGTCCGAGGTTGCGCCGAGGCTTTGCCAAGCGCAAACAGGACAATCATGACTCCCGCGAAACAAAGCAGAACGCCGATTAGGACGCGGAATGTAAAGAAGCCATTTTTAGAAGCGGTTTTGTTTTTCATAGGATGAGCTTTTGGTTTATGACGGCTGTTAACTGACGCATGATTAGTTACATCGTTACATCAGGTTTGCGATTCAACGGTTTAACGATTCAACAATTTAACGCGACGAAGTCGTTCATTCGTCGAGTGGAACCCCCTTTTAGCTGAATCCGCAAGAGAATGTCAAGGTTATTTTGAATCTATTTCACCAGCGCCTGGGACGACTTCGCATGCGATCCGCATGCTGCTACAAGTCCCCTTCTTTCTGTAGCGGCAGCCGTGTCGGCTGCAACACGACGAATTTCGCAGGCGGCACGCCTGCCAGTACAGTCACACCCGATCAATCACAACGATTTCTCCCTGGTATGGCCACTCGTCCGCAGCTTTTACAAGACCGGCTCGAACCGGATTGTCGCGGACGTAATTCCATTTCTCAGCGTAACTCTCCTCGCTGCGCAAATGTGATCGAAGAATCCAGCTTGCCAGAGTCGCTGAGATTTTAGCGCGACAGAGACGGCACGCTTTAGACCACCAATCCACGGCGAGAGTCTAAAACCCTGATCGCCGCGAACGAACAAATGAACATGATCCGGCATGATCACGTAGCGGCCAAGCGCGACGTAGAGCCTAGCAATCCCGCAATGAGCGTATTGCTCTAGAACAATCTGAGTACGATCCAGCGAGGGAATACTTTTGCGATCGCGGGTTGCAAAAGTGACGAAGTAAAGTGGTTGATTGATGTAAATTAGATCAAGGCGATGCGGACGATCCTTGATCATTCCTTCCACTGTAGAGGCAGCCGTGTCGGCTGCAACCATGCTTCTCTCCGTAGAGGCAGCCGTGTCGGCTGCAACACGACGAATTTCGCAGGCGGCACGCCTGCCGCTACAGAGATCTCGCAGGCGACACGCCTGCCACTACAGAGAGCCTCAGGCGGGGAACTCGCGAGGGGTCTCTCGCGAGTTCCCGCCTTTAAGGGTTCCACTCAGCGCCCTACCGGTGGACGACTCGTCGGCTGCGGCCTGGGCGT
>QHPG01000099.1 GCA_003219005.1 Verrucomicrobiota bacterium | reverse complement strand
CTGGCCGCAAACCTGACTACGCAACTCCGCGCCATCGCCGACGTTGCGACAGCGGTGACCAAAGGCGATCTCACCCGTTCTATTCAAGTGGAAGCACAAGGCGAGGTTGCGTTCGTCAAGGACAACATCAACGAAATGATCCGCAATTTGAGGGACACCACGCTGCGAAATGAGGAGCAAAATTGGCTTAAGACGAATCTCACGAAATTCACCCGCATGCTGCAGGGACAGCGCGACTTTCTGACAGTTGGCAAACTGATTCTGTCCGAGCTGGCGCCGCTGGTTTCAGCGCAGCAAGGCGCTTTCTACATGATCGACAATTCTAACGGAGAATCGGGACTCAAACTGCTGGCAAGCTACGCTTACGAAGGAGGCAATGGCGCAAAGAACCGCTTCAAAATGGGTGAAAGCCTAGTGGGGCAAGCAGCTCTGGAAAAGCGGCGCATTCTTCTGACAGATATACCGAACAACTACGCGAAAGTGAGTTCCGGCCTTGGCGAATTTCATCCGACGACCATCGTGGTGCTGCCGATTCTTTTTGAAGGCGAAGTAAAGGCAGTCATGGAACTTTCGTCAGTTGAGCGATTCAGCCCGGCGCATCAGGCGTTCCTCGATCAATTAACCGAGAGCATCGGCATTGTGCTCAATACGATCGAAGCAAGCACGCGAACTGAAAATCTGCTCAAACAATCGCAATCGCTCGCCGCGGAGTTGCAGAAGACAAACCTAGAACTGGAAGAAAAGGCACGCTCGAATCTGGCGAAAGATCAATTTCTCGCCATGCTCAGCCACGAATTGCGGACGCCTTTGACGCCTGTGCTTGCCTCCGCTCTGGCACTGGAGAGCGAGCCGGAGTTGCCGAAGGAAATTCGCGAATCGCTGCAAATGATTCGTCGCAACGTGGAATTAGAGGCCCGGCTGATCGATGACTTGCTTGATCTGACGCGTATCGATCAGGGCAAGGTGCAGCTAAATTTTGAAGTTCTTGATGCGCACACGTTGTTGCAAAACGCTCTCGACATTTGCCAGGCGGAAATCGATCGCAAGAATCTGGCGCGTGTCCTCAACCTCGGCGCACGAAAGGTGCATATGCGAGCAGATCCCGCGCGATTGCAGCAAATCTTTTGGAACCTGATCAATAACGCGGTGAAATTCACTCCGAGGAACGGGCAAATTATCATTACCACCAGCAACGATTCCAAGGGACAACTGCGTGTTGAAATCGCTGATACGGGCCTCGGGATCGAAGCCGAAGCTCTGCCGAAAATTTTCGACGCCTTCGAACAGGGCGGACGCACTCAATTGGGAGGGCTAGGTCTCGGACTCGCCATCAGCAAGACCCTTGTGGAAGCTCACAAGGGAACGATCGCCGCGCAAAGCGCCGGCAGAAATAAAGGCTCAACGTTCACATTGGTTTTTCCGACGTGTGAAAAAGCGGAGGCGCAAATTGCCCCGGCGGTTTTACCGAGGCTGTCGGAACGCCAACCCCTGCGAATCCTCCTTGTTGAGGATCACGAAGATACAAATCGCTCGCTTACGAATTTGCTTCGACGGCGCGGCTATCATGTGCAGTCAGCGCTCAATTTTCAATCTGCCGTCAATCTAGGCACGAAGGAGCAATTTGACGTGCTCATCAGCGATCTGGCGTTGCCGGATGGAACTGGGATCGATTTGATGCAGAAGCTCCACTCCACGCGGCCGCTTCTGGCAATCGCTCTCACCGGTTTCGGGATGGAAGACGATGTCCGTAAAAGCTACGAGGCAGGATTCCAGCATCACTTGGTAAAGCCGATTGACCTGAACAAGCTCGACTCCCTGATTCAAGATGGCGCAGCAGCGTTGCCGACCGCGTAAGGCCCCTCGGCGGTCTGTTTTCGTCCAGAGCGGTTTAAATAAATGTTGTAGCCAACCGGCCTGTGGCCGGTTGATCTTTGCTGCCTGTCACGTCAGGGAAGGACGGCCCACAGGGCCGCGGCTACAGCGGCTACAGTTTTATTTAAACCGCTCTGGCGAATCGCTAAATCATTAAATTGGATTATGTTCGGGTTCGCTCGCGCGCCCGTAGCTCAATTGGACAGAGCGTTGGCCTCCGGAGCCAAAGGCTGTGGGTTCGACCCCCGCCGGGCGCAGTCTCGAAGGAAGTGAAAAGTGACGACGCTGCGAAGATACGAAATCGAGCTGGAAGCCACTCTCTTTCCTACCACTTCACTCGAAAAGCAGCCAATTGCGAGTTGATCTTGGCCAGTGCGCTTTCCTCCGCCGAGAGCGCCGTGGCTTGCTCTTTCGCCAGCGTTTTCGCCGCCGTACCGGCACCGGACAAGACTTCTTTCAGTTCGGGCGAATCGCGAACAATCGCTTTCGCGTGCTCGCTTTTCAACCAGCTTTGCACACCATCGGTTTCCTCGGCAGAGTTCGCGACGCGTTCTTTCAACACGCCCCGTAATCTCGATACCGCTTCCTGTGCCTGGCGCAACAGCGCTTCCGTGAGGCCGCGCGAGGGCGTAAATGATTCGTCGGCTGCGAGGGCAAATTCGTTGGGAACCAAGATCGGAGTTCCCTCTTCCAAATCGCGAATTTGACTGAGCTGCGGATTCAAACGGAGCAGGGCTGCTTCCATTTCAGCATTGGTCGTTTTTTTGGTTTTTTTCGACGGCTCGGCAAGCAAGCGTTTTGCGAGCGTCTTGAGAGTTTTTTCTCCCTTTAGTTCTGCGATGTTCATAATGCCTCCTCCAGATTGCGTTTCAGGTTTTCGTTAGGTTCCGATTACGTTAAGTGGCTTCCAGGGTACATCGAGTGCCGTGTTGTTAATCATGATCGGTCCGCCCACGATGTTGCCGAGAACAGTCAGGGCTTTCGCGTTTCCGAGTTTCACGTCGAGCGCCCTGGCGTTGTGGCCGCACTCGATGCGATTATCCGCGGCGATCAGCGCTTCGGCCGTGACTTCAACTACCGCTTCTACTTTTTCGCTCACGCACGCACATTGATTGTCGCTGAAACGGCAAGTGCCGGTGATGAAGATCTCGCTCAGTGGTCCCCTACCGTACCCGTGACAGGTGTTGTTCACCACACCGGCTCGCACCGGCGCGGCAGCGCTAGCTGCCAGACTGCTGATCGCGTTCATATGACCGGTCCCGCTCAGATCGGTAAAACTCGCGGCTTGGAACTTGCGCGCCGGTTCGCTCCCAAAGCCCAAAATGCAAATCGCTTCCCACGGTGAGTTGTCATCGTTAGGCGTAACTTGACGGCGAATCAGATTGGCTGCGACATCGACATGAGCAACCGGAGCGACGATCAACACGCCAGCCGCGAGATTATTAAAATCAGTCGCCGGGGCAATGTTGGTGATCGTGTTGTCGCTTATCCTGAGATCGAGGCCAAGGTCCGCGCGGATGCCGGCGATGACCCTCGCGAGAGCGGCATTGTGGCCGACCCCGCTAATCACGTTGTCAGAAACAGCGCCGGCGAAGACATGTCGCAAATGAATGCCAGCCAACTCGACGCTCTTGGTCGCTTCAGCCGTTCCGTTTGCGATATTGATCAATTCGTTAGCCAATACGCTCATGCTACCGGCCGCGCTTCCCGGAAGCATGATAACGCCGTTGCCCTTGATCGCGTTCAAAACGTTGTGCTCGATTTTCACAGAGACAAGAAGCGTCTCGATAGCGATTCCGTTTCCTTGCAAACCCTGAAGGCGGTTGCCGCTTACAACGACCGGAGTCAGCGCGAGCTGAAGTAAGCCGGTGACAAGGCGGATTCCATTTTGCGCGTCGTCTCCAAGGTTGGCAACACGGTTATCGGCGATCCGAACTCCACCAGTGCCGACGACGATGCCATCACCTTTCTGGGGCGTGATCGTGTTCCCTGTGATTTCCAGTTCCGGAAACGCGAAACCGGTTACAGAGATGCCTGCGAGGCCGGTGCCGAAGATAAAGTTGCGCGCGAGGATAGTGTCGCTCGTGTAGTAGATCGACCCATCAAGCTCAATTCCGCTGCGGCTGCACTGCAACAGATTGCGTTCGCAATAGAGGCTTCCGAGCAGGAGCGCGCTTTTATCGTCCGATTTCGATGCGAATCTCACCCCTGATTGCGCTTGGAAAAAGTTGTCCCGGATTTTGGTTAGGAGTAGAAAACCGGGCTCGAGCAGGACCCCGACGGCCGGTCCATTGCCTTCGCCCGGCGGAGCAATAATGACCCGTTCAATCGTCGTGCCGACGGAATTGCCCAGGCGAATTGCGGGCCCGCTTGTGGTGCCCGCAATCGTGTGAATCGTCAGGTAATCGAGCGTGCACCAGTGCGCCTGCCTGATGATGAACGCAGCATTTGCTCGAGGCGCGATGATAACTGTCGCTGCGCCCTGCCCACGAATGCGCACTCCAAACGCGCCGGTCAGTTGCACCGGTTGCTCGAGCAAATTGAAGATCCCGGGACCAAGGCAAATCGTGCCGCCTGTTTGCAGCAACTGACTCACCGCCTGGTGGATGGTAAACGTGCCCTGGTTGTGTTGCTCCGCCGAAACGCAAATGGTGCAATCGCAGCTTTCCACTTCTCCACCAAAGGACGGCGGCCAGAATGTGCGGCAATCGATCACGATGTCCGGCAGCGTGATCACCGCGAGCCGGCAATAGTGATGATGCACGCCACGCGGCGGGGCCTCGTTCAATTCTTCGACTGACGCGTCCGCGGTGCGCGCGACAAAAATCCAGTAATCGCCCGGACGAAACGCGCCACCATCGGGATCGCTCGTAAAAGTGATTTCGACGCCGTCCTCCAAAATGAAAGGTGTGCCGGACGCAGGTACTTCGATCACTGCCGGTCCACCCGGGTCCTGGTCCCACCGCTTGATCCGTGTGTGACGCTCCGGGTCGGTCAGGTTCTGTCCATTGACGGGAAAAAGCCCTGTGGTCAATGCAGATTTCAGCGTAATCGTGCGGCTGGAATCGTTCACCGAATCGATCTGCCGCACCTCGCCCGGATGTAGAGAAAATTCGCGCCAGTCGTCGGTAATTTCGACCCAATCGCCTGGGCTAAAGCGCCGCACCGAATCCCAGACCGCTCGGTCAACCGTGAGGGTTATATCGTTCTCAATCGCGCTTATACCGCTCGCGACAGAGGCATTGTCGCGCGACCATTTGAACGTCGCGTCGCCGATCGCGCCGCCGTCATGAATCTCGACCCGATAAGTCCGGTTCTCGAGACCGCGATAACCGCCACTCGGTGGAATCAAACACGGGTCGGACGGTGTGGCCACACCCACTGCCTTGCTCGTTAGGCGACCGGCTGAGGTTTGAATGATATCGAGCCAACCATTTAATTCTTCGTCCGGCGTCGCGCAGGTCGCTCCATCCCCGACATTGGGCAATATGCGCACCTGCCAGGCGGTCTGGAGACGTGAGGTGGTATCCACACCGACTGCGTTCTCGACCAGATTCGGGTCTTCCACATAAGTGACTTCGCGCTCCCAGACATCGAGATAGACAAGATGCGGCCCGCCTGCTTCCGGCAACGGCTCGGGATTTTTATAATATGGCTGCTTCTCGTACGGCAGCGGATCGACTCCGCGGGACTCGGCGAGGATCGGATCGAACTCCAGATTCCCGTTGCCATGGTTTTCTGCCTGCAAACCATGCACGTAGATTCGGCCGCGACCGATCGTCAGGCTTCCCCCGCTCAGTTGAATTTCGAAGCCGGTAGAAGTCTCCAGCGGCACGACGCAGCGACCAATGATATCGATCGTTTCCGAGCGCCAGCGGCGGTCGAGAATCTCGTTCCATTCATTCCAATCCGCATCCAGCTGGACGCGGCCTTGTTGCATTAGGACGTTGCTGAAGTCATTGGCGGGATCAAAACGTTGGCGGCTGATGTCTGAACTCATAGGGCTTTAAGGGTTGTTAGGTTTCATAAAAAACGCCGGCTTCGAAACCGAAGCGGAGATATTCGCGAAGCCGCGCGCGGATATTGCTTTCGCGTTGCGGCTGAAAAAGATCGTGAAATACGCCCATCTCCGCTTCGTCGTCGGCTCCGGTGCGAATTTCCTCCGGAACCGAGAGTCGGAGCTGGCAATAGCCGGGGTCGGTGTAGCGGAGGGACGTAAATGCAGGCACCACCGTAGCGACGACTGCGGCTTTTATCGCCTGACGCTCGGCGTCACTGATTGTGCTCGTCCCCGACTTTGCGATCGCAGCTTTGATACGTTCTGCGATCTCGAGCTCCGGCTGACAACGATACCGCCGTGGGACGCGCGCTTCGAGCGGCAGCCAGGAAAAACGGACACAACCAGTTTGCCGGCGCTCCGAACGAATCGGTGCGCTGCCGTCTTCGGTGCGTGACAAGAAAATGCTGTTCGAGGCGAGCTTTAACAGCTCGGTATGCATCGTCCCGATGATTGTGCTGTTCACGACCGAAACTGTTCCGCCAGCGCCGACACCATCGAGATCGGAATACGCGACGGCCGTGTCGCTGTTCGCATCCACGATGCTGTGCCGGATCAAAACAATTGCGTTAGGCGGTGCGTGAATCGCACCGACAATGCAGTGATCGATCTCAACTTCGATTGGAGTTTCGGTGTGCTCGATCAACAGAGAGGGTGCGCCAGATGAATCTGGCGTGCCGTCGATGCCTAACGACAACCCCGGAACGAGCGCACAATGGAGCAGGCGAACTTTGCGCAAGGTATCGCCGAGGGCGCTCAAAACTCGAATCGGTCCTCCGGCGATCAAAAGCCCATTCAAAGTTACTTCCGCATCAGCGCCGCCGGTGATATCAAGCGGGCCCGTCATGATCAGCGTCGGGCGATGTTCGTTCGCTGCGCGGAATTCCAGTCGCACCCCGGCATCGAGCGCGATGCTCGGCGTCTCCTCGAATCGTCCGCTATCGCTTAATTCGACTACGCCGCCGGCGGTGCGCGCGTCCAGCGCTGGTTGGATCGGCCCCGGCGAAGCGACCGTCTCGACCGGCCCGAGCGCCGCATCAAAAGTCGGTGTGCGCTCGTATTCGCCCCCGCCCATCGCGGCACTGAATCCATAATGAAACATCACCCGCGGCGGATTCGTCTGTGCATCACGAAACGAAATTCGCCCGAGTACCGGATCGATTGCGACTGCTGCATTCGGCGGTGTATGAGCCCAGGTCGTTCCGGAAGCGTCGGCGTCGGAAAGATTGCAGGCCCTGACGTCATTGATGTCGATCCCTTCGATCGACATGCTTAACTCCGCGCCGTAATAATCGCCCAGCGACCCATCGAGCACGCGGCGGCTGATCGGTTCCGGCACATTGATCGGCTCCGCGAGGTGAGTGATGGATTTCTCCGTCTGCGGCCGATTGAACAATGGCGTGTTTACGCCTAACGGATGGAAAAGAAACCGGTGATCGTCCACTCGCGCTGCTGGCGAACCGTGAAGCCGCCAGGCATTCAGTCGCCAGAGAAAAATCCCAACGTTTGGGATGTTATACCTCCCTTCGCCGCGTTGCACGTGCCGGACGTCAACGGTATGCGCAATCGTTTCAAAAGCGCTGCCGAGTCGCTCAAGCGGCTCCCATTCGCGCAAATCTGGCGCGTAGAAATTCGTCGGTCGAATGTGATTCATGAACTGCGCCCAGCCGAGTAATTGAAAGAACTCGACTGCGCGCGCGTTCCAGCCCGTGACATCGCGCGCAAGCTGCTCGAGTACAGAAGCGGTGCCTTTGCGTCGGCGATAACTGATGGTGTTCGCCACTTCGGCCCGCGGCGTGAGTTGGTCGGGCCCGATTGGATGCAACGAGCGATATCCGATCAGGTCGCCGATGTAAGGGAGGACCCATGGCGCGCAGGTCTCAATGAATTGATTGTCGTAAAGTTGCTCGAGATCTTCCTCGAGAATTCCCACCTGCTGTGTGATGAGGCCGAGCAATTCGCGCAACGGCTCACCCTGTTCTACGTCGCGAATGCGATAGACCGACGGCAGCAAATTGTAGAGCTTGTCCGGGTCGTAGCTCATGGCATCACCTTCAAATCAATCGGTGCCGGATCGAGAGTGAGCAGTTCGGCCGCGCCTAACGAGGCCGGGTCGCCACCGTGCGGCAATTCGGCCTCAAGACGGCTATTCAATTTTACGGTCGCCCCCGTGCGGTAAAGACTGTCAATGTCCACAGCGACGACTCCAGCAACCGCCTGCACGAGAGCGATCACTTCGCTCAGGTTAACTGGTTGCCCGAATTGTCGTTTCGCGAACGAAAACGCATCGCGCAGCGTATCATTCGCCGCAGCCAGAACCTTTTCCGCTTCGTAATCCGGGTCGACTTTGATTTTGCCGGTAATCCTGAAGAGGGCTTTTTGATACGAAACCGCCCGCACCGGCACGAACGGATCGCCCGAGGCGTGAATCGCCGTGATGAGATCGGCGATTAACGAATTCGAAACTGCGGCGCCAAGTGGAGCGGCAAGGGTGAGAAAAACGCCACGCGTCCGTCCATCCCACGTCCACGTCGCCAATGCCTTTGCGATTCCAGCATAGCTGCGACTGAAATTCTCATAGTCTTCAAGCGAGACCACGCGCTCGAGAGTAAGCACTGTGAGCGGCGCGTTTTGTTGGGCGTTAGCAAATGATTCCGGCTCATCAGCGCCCTCAGCCGCTAGCGAATTGAGGACCGATTTCAATCCCGGCGGACGAGTTAGCAGGCTGGTGAGCTGACCTGCCCTAACGAGTCCATCCAACCCACTACCGCGCCGGTAGGTCGCTTTCACGTTCTGCGCGCCGGATGGCAAACGCGCCCCACGCACGCCATCACCAAAGCGCACCGTGACTGTGCCATTGTCCGCCATCTCGGTGGTGAAAATGCGCTCACGCGGCCCGCGCTTGAACAAGCTTGGGACTTCGTGCCATAGCAAATCGTTTACGCGAATCTGGAGTGACGATTCCGCGCCGCCCGGAGCCGTCGAGCGCGTGTACGTAAGCGCAGGCGCCTGCTTCAGCTTAAAGCTTTGGTTCGCCTTCGAGCCATCCCCGGTGCCGAGAACTTCGGAGACAGTTTCGCCATGGGTTGAACGAGCGACATTTCCGTAAATAACAAGGCTATCGCGGACATAGCTCTTCGGCGGCGCTGGGCTGGCGACTGACGCGAAGGTGATCTTCGTTAAACTGCCGGTTAATTCGACCTTCTTAATCCCGACCAAATCAGTCAACGGTTCGCTCGTTAGGCTGTCAACCCCCGCAAAAAGAAGGAGGCGGCCTTCCGTTAAACCATCTACTTTACGGTCCACGATAACACTGTTGCCGTTGACCGCGCTGTGGAGCGGCACGTCGGCAAATGAGAGTTCCTCGCTCTGTGCGTAAATGATCGTGTTTCGCCGGCCGAAAAGATTGAGATGATCGGTGATGTCGAGAGCGATGCGCGTTACTTTTCCGCTCAGGGCGAAGTCAGCTCTGGAGTGAAAAGCGACCGCTTTGATCCGGTAGAGTTGAACGTTGCCATCGGTGTTTACAAACACCGTCCAGCTTTGCACCACGATCTTTGGATAGGCACTATCCAGATCCATCGGACTACCGTAATTATCAAAGCCTGCCCAAGTGCCGATTGCGCCACCGTTCGGGTTCGTCACCAGGCTTGGATCGGGCGCGTTGTGTCCAAAGCGCGCGGCCAACTGACGAAAGGCGTAGACCTTCACATTCTGGACCGGCGGTTGGACTAGTCCTTTTTTCCAAGTGACGTGCGTTCGGTCGTTCTTCGTGTCAGCCGTTACCGTAAGGAGGAGCACAAAGTTCCAATGGTTGGAATGGTGGTCGGCCACCCGCTCATCACCTACGAACAAAAGCGCGTCTCCGGGTGCGAGGTTGGTGGCCGTGCCCTTCAGGTAAGCCTCCTTTAAACCGGCGGTGATTACTATGGGCTTCTTAAGGCGCGGTTTGAGGACGTTCCATGCGACGCGTGCTTCTAGTTCCTCGATCGTTTCGAAGGTCTGCGGTTTTTCGTTCGCGCCGGGAACGCTCTGCACCTTGTTCCCCTCGGCGACGGTCACTTCAGTCGGCGCACCGGGCGTTTCATCGAGCAAAAAACAGAGCGGGGTTTCCGCGGCCACGCCAGCTTTGAGCCGATAGCCAATCAACTGCGCGAGGCGCAGAATCGAGTCGCGCTCCGTTGCTGTGCGAAGCCATAGCTCGTTCGCGATGCGCTCCTGATAAAAAGTGAGGACATCCGCGAGCGTCGCCCAGCTATCGAGAAGCGCGATCGTGAAATCGTCCAGTTCTCGCGTCGTCAAGGTGTGTAGCGCGCTGAACTTCAGTTCGGAAAGAGCGGCGAGGGCGCTTCGCAGAAAATCGGCCTGCGTACCAACTCGATATCGCACCTGCG
The DNA here is from genome assembly GCA_003219005.1 of Verrucomicrobiota bacterium. GTDB lineage: Bacteria > Verrucomicrobiota > Verrucomicrobiia > Chthoniobacterales > UBA10450 > Udaeobacter. The sequence continues at coordinate 2,079 of QHPG01000099.1, read as the reverse complement.
ACAACCCCGGCCGATTGAAGAGCGACTCCGGCACGATGGCAGTGATCCCTTCACAGCAGCCGCAGTCGTTTAGTTTCGTCGGCATTATCTGCCACCTCCGAGTTTGAGAGTGAAGAGGCCGCGCTCAGGAAAATTTGGATCGTTCTCGAGCCTCGCAATCTCCAGTCGATTCATCGTCAGGAACCCGTTCGTTAGGCCACTCGTCGCCGGCAAACCCTGGCGTTGAAAAACGGTGATCTCGACCGAAGCGACGCCAGCGACTGCCTGACCGGCGGCATACAGGCGACTTAGATAAACGGTCTGACCGAAGGTGAAGAAGTCAGGTTGGAAAAGACCCTTCGTGCCATCTGCTAAGATTCGGTTACTGAAGATATCGACGAGCGCGGCTTCGACATCGGTCCGGAAATAATCCGGTTTTACGCAAACGAACATCTCGATCTCCAGCGGCACGTAGTGTGGCGAGTCGATCTCCAGATCGTGACCGGCCATGCGATACGGCTCGATCTCGCGGCGGAGTTGCGCTTCGAACTCATTCGTTAGGACAACACCCTCGAAGCGGTCGACGGTGATGAAGACGGTATGCCAGTTGCCTGTCCATCGGAAGGTCGCCGCCGCGCGCTGAATGGAAGTGTCGAGCTCGGCGGTTCGCGCATAATCCGCTTCTGTCACCGCGCGTTTTTGCGTGCGGAAGGCCTGCGGGGCATCGCGGCGAACGTCGGCCATCGTTTCCGGATCGATTCCACCCGCGGCGGGCAAAGGATTACGCACTGCGGTGATGGCTGGGTCGTTGCTCACGATATGTGCGAGCATCTCCGCACCGATGTTGCCAGCGCTTCCGTTGCCGATCCGATAAGTTGCCTCGAAGGTCGTGCCCGATTCCGGCAGCTGTCCGTATTCATCATCGCCGAAACGGAGGTACGCGACGCCGTCGTTTTCGATCTCAACCACGATCTCCGTCGCATCCGGTGCGCTGCCTAACAAATCACGTTGCGGGTTCCATTCACTGGTATCCGTTCCAAGCGTGCTCTCGAGCGTGACCTCGGGCAGCGCGGCCGCCGGATCGACGCTCAGACTCTTCGAAGCCGGCTGAGCCGAATCGTAAGGCGATACCTGCGTTAATGGTCTGCCCTGGAGCGAAGGTCGAAAACGCGGGCGGGCAAACTGCGGCGGCGGGCGATGACAGCGGTCAGCGCCCGGATCAGGCGGGAGAAGGATCTGTGCGGCGGGTACTTCGCCTAACGATTCCCTGGTAACTGTCTGTCCGTGATCGGCGAGCACAATGTTCCCGTGAGCGATACTTAGATCGTCTCGAAATTGCGCGCCGTGCTCTTCATCAGTGAAACCAGAAAGGCAGAACGGAAAAGGCAACGCGTCCTCCGCCATCCACTCGATATTGGTGATTTGTGTGCCGGTAAGAGGATCGGTCAAAGGCTGACTAGCCGCGTCGAAAGTCTGCACACTCGTTAGGCGCACAGCCCAGCGTCGAGTGCGATCAGCATCTTCCTCTTCGCCGGTGAGCGGCCCGCGTTGCTCCTCGAAGACGAGCACCGCATCGTTCGGCAAATCCGGAAAATGCCCTTCGAGGGTCGCAAAGGTGGCGCCTTTTGGCAGGCAACACTCTCGATCGCTCCACGTGTAAAACGGCATTGCGTTATGGGCGGCGAAAAGCGTAGTCGGATGAATAGTTTCAAAAACCATCGGATGCTGCCGCAGCGCGTCATCGAGCGCGCTCGACCCAGGCGGGATTCGAACATTGGTCCTCTCAAGCCTGCTGAGGACCTGTGTCTTCGCGGGCACGTTGACTAGGTCCGCTTCCGAGGTCAACTGCACCCAGACGCGTGCATTTGTCCCGTTGTGGACAAAGTAATCGACCAGTCGCGCCTGCCGCTGGAGTGAGACGCGTTTCCGCGCGGAGTTGAGATACGCCTCGGTCGCGATTGCGTCCTGCTGATAGCTCAATTGATCGCCGGCGTACGCGAGCAGCTCGACGAGCGCCACGCCCAGATCAGCCGGATTACGCTCGCGCCAATCAGGCAGGAGCAGTGACATCCGATCGAAAATCAGTTTGCGGAAACTGGC
>QHPG01000221.1 GCA_003219005.1 Verrucomicrobiota bacterium | reverse complement strand
CGTCGATTTCAGCGACGTAAAGGGGCAGAGCAACGTAAAGCGCGCGATCGAAGTGGCAGTCGCCGGCGGTCACAACGTGTTGATGATCGGTCCGCCTGGCTCGGGCAAATCGATGCTGGCCAAACGCATCCCGACCATCATTCCGCCGCTCTCGCTCGAAGAAGCGATTGAGACAACAAAGATCCACAGCATCGCCGGCCTGCTTGATACCGAACAATCTTTCGTTTCCACCCGACCATTTCGCCCGCCTCATCACACCATCAGCGACATCGGCTTGCTCGGCGGCGGGACGTTTCCAAATCCGGGCGAAGTGAGCCTGGCTCATAATGGCGTGCTTTTTCTCGATGAGCTGCCCGAGTTCAAAAGATCCGCATTAGAGGTGATGCGCCAGCCGCTCGAGGACGGAAGAGTCACTGTGTCGCGCGCGGCAGGCAGCGTGACTTTTCCGTCCGAGTTCATGCTGGTCGCGGCGATGAATCCGTGCCCATGCGGGTATTTTGCCGATCTTAAACGCGAATGCCGTTGCGGCCCGGTACAGGTGCAGCGATATCGCCAACGTATTTCGGGCCCGTTGCTCGACCGCATCGATCTGCACATCGAAGTGCCAGCGGTCGAATATCGCGACGTTGCCAGCGAACGGGCTGAAGAATCTTCGGCGACGATTCGCGAGCGCGTCGCGCACGCGCGTGAACGCCAGCAAGAGCGTTTTCAAAATGACCCGAAGGTAAATTGCAACGCGCGCATGGCCACGCGGCAACTCAAACAGCACTGCAAACTCAGCCACGATTCGCAGGAATTGATTCGCGTGGCCATGAGCGAACTCAACTTAAGCGCCCGCGCTTACGATCGTATCCTGAAGGTCTCGCGCACGATCGCCGACCTCGATGGCAAGAGCGACATCTCTCCCGAGCACGTCAGTGAAGCGATCCAATATCGCACCTTCGATCGCACGCTGTGGGTATAGGAGCGGCCTAGTTACGCTTGGATAAATCGAGCGCGATTCGCGCGATGCTGTAGAACAATAACGCCGCCCCGACGGGCACCAGCCACACGCCGAGCCCGGGGTCGCCGTCGTAGATGACAATTCCGCCAAGGAAAAATCCCGCCGGCAAAAGGATGGCCGCCCAAATTAATGCGAAGGAAACCGATGGCCGAAGCGTGAAGCGCTCCACTATTCGCGCGGTCAAGCCGGCAGCGATGTTCACGAGCGCGAGCAGGGTTCCGTGCGCGTGGACCAGCGTGAACATGAGTCGCCGCGTTTCGTTCCCGACATCGACATACCATCCGATCTTGAAACCGTGCAGCGTTTCGAGAACCCCCCCGAGTGATAAAAAGACGAGAAGTGACCACCAACCGAAGCGCAAATTGCGGTCGGCCAACTGCGCGAGCGGCGGCGCTTGTTTCGACGGACGCTTCATTCTGCGAGAAAAATTGGTTTCTCGTCGCGCGCGCTCCGCAATCTTTGGAAAACATCTTTCCGGACGCGGCCGTCCGAATCGATTGCGGTCTCTTGGCGATAGACTGCCTTCGGGTTGCGCACTTCGCGCAGCCATTTTTCATAAGCGCGTGTCGCCGCTTCGCCCAGTGTTTGATCGGGCGCGGTGTAGCTAAACGAAAAGTCCGAGAACCCGGGCAGCGTTCGGAGCGATTTCCAGGCATCAAAACGCACCGCGGCATAGGAATCGGTCAACGCGTAGATGAGGTAAGGATACAGCCAGTCCCGACCGGCGATTTTTTGCGCGCTCTCCCAGCCCATTCCCCAGGCGATGAGCGCGCGCTGCCCCGCATCGCCTTTCAAGATCCACTGCACGGCCGCAGCGATCATGCGATCATCCTCGGAAAGTTCCGGCACGGGTTGGTTGTACCATGTGTGCAGGTGCTGCGCAGCCCATCCGAGCGTTTGATCGAGATGGCAAAGATTGCACGCGTTCGGCCGTCCATAGGCAATGCTCTCTTGCACGCTCGGCGACGAGACCTGATGGCTACGCATCGCGTGCAGCAGCCCGAACGTTGTGCGCGGCATATGGCAGTTGTAGCAGCGGCTGCCGGATGATTCCGCGGGATGATGCGTGTGCGCGACGAGTCTAGCGCTCATGTCTTTGTGACATTGCAAACAAGCGAGGTCGGAATCCATCTTGGGTCGTAACTGATCGGTGCGGGCCCACGTTCCCGCATCGGTTTGGCCAGGGGAGTCAAGATGCATTTCGTGGCATGAAATGCAGGAGAATTCGCCGCCGCGAAAACACGGCGAGGCCTGCACGCCGTTGAATTCGCGTCCGGTTACGCGAATCATTCCATCGTCCCAGAATCGATTGTGAAAAAAATCCGGTTCGGTCCGGCGAATGAAATCTTTTTGTTCGGGGTGATCTGGCGCGTTGGGTTGGATCACGAAGCGTTGCGAGAGATCGCGGGCACCGGGACGAAAAGCAGCGCCGTGCCGGTTGAAATCGATCTTGTCCGCCATGTCATTGAAAGCCCAGACGCTGTGGCATTGCCCGCAGGCGAGCCCGGATTCCGGACCCTTCAAATTTGCAGGATTGGTTACGGTCGGGTCTGACCTCGTTGTGAGGTGAATTTTGAAACGGCGAAAGGGATTACGATTCACCTCGATATGCTCGCGCCCCTCGCTATGGCAGGCTTCGCACGCAATCCCGAACTCGGCCACCTGCGAATCCCATTTGTTGCCCGCGACAAATCGGGATTGCCCTTGCGTAACGTGGCAATCCATGCACGCGCCGTTCCACGCGCCTGTGGAATAATATTCCTTGCTCTGCGGCGGAATCAGAAATGTCTCGTTTACTGGCGCCCACATTTTCTCAGCGACGATGTAACCGAAGGGAAATTGTTGCAGGGTCCGGCCGTCGCCGGTCTCCAGCCAAAGGATTTGCAGATTGTGCGAACCGGTTACAAGTACGACTTGCTGCGGTTCACCATAGCTGCTGCCTTCGGTTCGCGTACGCAGAAAAAACTTGTCGCCGCTACGCTCTGCTTTGTATTCGCGGCCGTTGTATGCAAGCTCGAGCCCGTCCATGTCAGGCGGCAAACTCTGTGGCGTTGCCACCTGCGTCATGGTACGATGAAACGACGCGTGCCAGCTCGCGTAATTTCCGGGATGACACGCGCGGCATGCATTCGAAGTCACATAACCGGTGATCTGCGATTGGATGGGACGATTCTCCGGCGGTACAGCTTCGCGCCGGTAATCGCGGAGTGAAATCAATGTGAGCACGCCTGCGGCTGCAACCGCTGCGCTAACAAGCAGGCCCTGCCACCAGGATCGAGACAGCTTCCACACAATTTCCGGGAGCGATATTATGAGAAGAGATACGCGCGGGCAAACGTTGCTTTAGGGCGAAGCGCGGGGCTCAAAGTAGCGCGAGCCTCCGGCTCGCCGCGGCGGGCGAGACGCATGCGCTACGATAATTTTTGAATCCAATTCAGACGCGCAGCGCATCTCATAGGAAACAAAGAATTATGAAACCGACATTCCCAACAATCATCACTTCTCATCGCCGTGAGTCATTCCACGGCGGCAAATGCAGAAGCCGACGCTCGCCAGTCACAGATTACAATTACCATTCTGTCGCGTTCGAGCGGTCGAGCGCACGTTATGTGCAGAGTCGTCCACGGTCGT
>QHPG01000098.1 GCA_003219005.1 Verrucomicrobiota bacterium | reverse complement strand
ACAATCATGTCGTGCACGCCTCCGCCGAGCGTTGCGCCGATCAGAATCCAGAGCGTGCCGGGCAGGAACCCGAATTGCGCAGCCAGCACGGGTCCAACCAGAGGCCCGGGTCCGGCGATCGCCGCAAAATGGTGTCCGAAAACCATCCATCGATTGGTCGGCACGTAATCTTTGTTGTCATTTTGCAGGATTGCCGGCGTGGCGCGCTCTTCATTCAACATGAGCACCTTTGTCGCCAGCCATTTGCTGTAAAAACGATAGCTGATGGACAACGCGCAAAACCCAGCCAGAACAATCCAGAGCGCGCTGATTTGTTCGCCGTGGGAGAGCGCCAGGCGCGCCATGGCCCATACCCCCAGCGCAGAGATAGAAACCCAGAGCAACTTTTTCCACCAACTCATTTGATTTGCAGTTTAGTTGAAATTGTTGCGCTGCGCCACAAGCTGTGATCTATCGTCCAGTGCGAAGGCTCAAGAAACTTCCCCATAAACTTAGGAAGCTTGTAAGTGGCGAAAGCTGGGCCAGCGCAAGAAGGCACACGCTTAGACTTCTTCGGCCGAACCGTTTTCGTTTGGAGACGAAGCGAGTGGTCGAAACGATCGATCCCCAAGGTTTCGAGCAGATTCGCCAGCGTTACGCTGTTGGAGGTCCCACCGTAGATTCGCCAAAATTTCTTGATCTCGAACGATGGGTACACATCAACATTCACCGGATCCGCGAGGTCGAAATCGATCTGATGTGCCCAAAGCGAATTCTCGATCTTGGCTGCGGTACAGGCTATTTCCTTTACATCGCTCAACTACTCGGACACGAGGGGCTCGGACTCGATTTGGATGAGCTCCCCATGTTTGGCGACCTTACGCGGCTCCTCGGTGTGCGCCGTGTGATCTGGGAAATCAAAGCTTTCGATCCCCTGCCCGACTTGGGAAAATTCGATTTGATCACTGCATTCCTGATCTGCTTCAATCGTCATAAACAAGCCAATGTATGGGGCGTGCCTGAGTGGGAATTTTTTCTGGACGATCTGGCGAAACATCTGACGACGCGGGGTCGCGTCTGGCTCGAACTAAACCAGGAATACGACGGAACGTTCTACACGCCTGAGTTGAAAGAGTTTTTCCAAAGGCGCGGCGCTAAAATCGACCGACACAAAGTAGTTTTTTATTCAGGTCTACCTTCGCCTGTTTCAACCTCGCCAGTTGTGCGCTGAGATTTTGGACTACAGCGATTCGTCGCCGCTTTGAAAACGCGGACGTGTCCGCGCACTCCAAACCGCGAGCCGTTAGGACAAACTATCGCGTGCCTGTTTCAACTTTGCCAGTTGTGCGCTGAGATCTTTCACGCGTTTCCGATGCTCGTCTACAACTGGCGCGGGAGCGCGATCAACAAAGGATTTGTTTTTCAATTTGTTCTCTGCTGTTCGAAGTTCGTTCTCGATTTTTGCGATTTCTTTATCCAGCCGCTCTCGTTCTCGAGCCTTGTCCGTTGCGGCGATAGCTAGTAAAATCTCGCCGAGAGGCGTGATTGCCACAGGATTTCCAGCCGGGGCTTGATATTTGGGATCCAGCCTCACTTCTTCGGCATTTAACAGCCGCGCCAAAGTCGGAAGCTGCCCGAGAATTATTTTCTCTTCTGTACGTAAAATAAAGCCTATCTTCCTGTTCGATTGTAGCTTAGACTCAGCACGAAGATTTCGACCGGCTCTTACGGTTTCATAAATGGCAGAGACACAGTCGCGTTTGCCCGGAACATCGGCGACGTCGTCCAGCGCAATCTTTTGCGGCGGGGCGGCAAACTGAATCGAAGCCTCTCCAAACCCCAGCAATGACCACAGCTCTTCAGTAATGTGCGGCATAAAAGGATGCAGCAAGCGCAAGGTAGCCGAGAGCACAAAATCCATTGTAGCCAGCGTGGATTTCTTCTTCGCGTCGTCCTCGCCGAAGATTTCGGTCTTGGCACCTTCAACGAACCAATCGCAATAATCGCTCCAAACAAAGTCATACAGCCGTTGCGCAACTGCGTTGAATTGATAATCGCGATACGCCGCATCGATCGCATCAATCGTTTCGTTTAATCGCGAAAGAACCTCGATCGCATAAATCGACAGTTTGCTACTGTCGATCTGTGGCTCGGCGGAACTCGGCCCATGCATCTGTCGCAAACGCGCAGCATTCCAGAGCTTGGTCGCGAAATTGCGGCCCTCCTCGATTTGTTTTTCGTCGTAGCGAATGTCCTGACCACTCGGTGCGATGCGCATCAGACCGAATCGCAAACCGTCGGCGCCACATTTATCAATCAACTCGAGCAGATCCGGCGAGTTGCCCAGCGACTTCGACATCTTTCGCCCGAGTTTGTCGCGAATCAGGCCTGTGAAATAAACATGGCGAAACGGAATATTGTCTTCGTCGCGGTCGGATCTGCCCGGCTTAAACTCAAGTCCCGCGATGATCATGCGCGCCACCCAAAAGAAAATGATCTCTGGTGCGGTCACCAGCACGCTGGTCGGATAAAATTTCCTGCGCGTCTCGTTGTCCATGGTTTCATAAGCCCATAGCCACGATGAAAACCACGTATCGAGTGTATCGGAATCCTGGATCCAATTCTCCGGATCAGGCGGCGCCTCGACGCCGACATAAATTTCTGACTTCTGTTTGCGGTACCATGCCGGTATGCGATGTCCCCACCACACCTGCCGGCTGACGCACCAATCGCGGATGTTCTCCAGCCATTGGGCGTAAACTTTTTCCCAGTGCGCGGGAAAGCAACGGATCAGATGATCGCGCACGACGGCCAGTGCTTCTTTGGTTTTTGGATAGCGCAGGAACCATTGCTCGCTAATGCGCGGCTCAATCGGCACATCGCTGCGATCGCTAAACCCGACATTATTTTCGTACGGCTCAGTTTTCGCCAAAGCTCCCCTCGCCTGCAGTAACTCCGCGGCTTTTTCTCGGGCTTCGAAGCGATCAAGCTCATCCAACTCAGGAACCGCAAGACAATTGATTCGTCCATCCGCATGCAGAACATCGACAATGGGCAAGCTGTGGCGCTGGCCGATTTCGAAATCGAGCGCGTCGTGCGCGGGTGTGACTTTCAAAACGCCAGTGCCGAACTCCGGATCGATTGCTTCGTCGGCGAGGATGGGAATTTTCTCGCGGGCGAGTGGACGCCATGCGTGTTTGCCCAGGAGACTGACGTATCGCTCGTCGCCTGGATGAAAAGCCATCGCGGTGTCGGCCATGATCGTTTCCGGCCGCGTGGTTGCGACTTCGAGAAAACGACCCGGCTCTTCCACAATCTCGTAGCGAACAAAATAGAGCTTTCCTTTCTGCGGCTTGGAGATGACCTCCTCATCCGAGAGCGCAGTTTGCGCAGCCGGGTCCCAATTAATCATCCGGCGGCCGCGGTAGATCAGACCTTTGTTGTAAAGATCAACAAAAACTTTTTGGACCGCGCGCGCGTAATTCTCATCAAGCGTGTAGCGTTGGCGCGACCAGTCGCAGGAACAGCCGAGCCGCTTCAGTTGCTCGATGATGATGCCGCCGTGTTTATCCTGCCATTCGAGAACGCGCCGCAAAAATTCTTCGCGCCCAAGATCGTGACGCGTTTTGTTTTCAGTCCGCCGCAAATATTTCTCGACCGCAGTTTGCGTCCCGATTCCGGCGTGATCCATTCCCGGCAGCCAAAGGACTTCAAAGCCCTGCATCCGCGCGCGACGGGAGAGGATGTCCTGAATGGTGTCGTTCAAAACGTGGCCGAGCGTGAGCACGCCGGTGATATTTGGTGGCGGCATCACGATGGAGAAGGGCGGTTTCGACGATTTCGAATTTGCAACGAAATCTCGATCATCCATCCATCGCCGATACCATTTAGGCTCAACCGAATTTGGGTCGTATCTCTTGGGAAGCTCTGCCATTGCGATCAATCATCCGAAAGCGTGGCGGGTTTGCAAATCGACGGCGCCCCCGGCGGTCGCGCCCTACCATGTGCTTGCATCGGGATGCCCTCGCCGCGACTTTTCCGCTGCATGAGCGACGCGCGACCAATCGGCGTTTTTGATTCCGGCATTGGCGGACTGACTGTGGTCAAAGCTTTGCGCGAGCTCTTGCCGGGCGAAAATATTTTTTATCTCGGTGATACAGCGCGCGTTCCTTATGGCGGAAAGAGTGCAAGCACAGTCGAGCGTTATAGCGTCGAAATGACTGACATGCTCGTCGCAGAAGATGTGAAGACGGTCGTGATCGCGTGCAACTCGGCGTCGGCGGTGGCGTTGCCGAAGTTGGAACAAACGCTCGCGGTTCCAGTGATCGGCGTAATCAAACCTGGCGCGCAGGCTGCGCTCGCGGCCACGCGCAACCGGCACGTTGGTGTGATCGGCACGCGCGCAACAATCAAAAGCGGCGCGTATGAACGAGAACTGCGTGCGCTAAATCCAGACGTTCGCATATCGGTGCGCGCCTGCCCGTTGCTCGTTCCACTGATTGAGGAAGGCTGGCTGGATGATGAGCTGACGAATCGCGTTATTGCGCGCTACCTTGAGCCACTTACACATGACGGAATCGATACGTTGGTGCTCGGCTGCACACATTATCCCTTGCTGGCCGATGCGATCGCTCCCTTCCTCGCGGGGAAAGTCCAGCTTGTCGATTCAGCACGCAATTGCGCGAAGGCGGTCGAGCAACTCTTGGATCAACAATCACTTCGCGCGTCGCGCAAAGGCGAAGGCATCCTGCAAGTCGCGCTGACTGACGCGCCCGACACTTTCCTCGGCGTGGCCCGACGGGCGTTGCAGTTGGAAATCGGTGAACTGCAACTGCGCGAAGTTTTGCATCCGGCGAAGTTGTAGGCGCGCTCGCCGCGGCGAGCGCCTAGCCATAAGCAGGCGGCTGCCACAGCCGCCTCTACAACGATTTGCGCTTCGCTTCCGGTAAACGCTTCACCACCAACTCATAGGAGTGATCGATCATCTTACGCAGTTCCACGTCTGGAATTCCGCTGTCAATCTCCACGGTGTTCCAGTGTTTCTTGTTCATATGATAGCCGGGTTGAACTTGCTCATATCGGTCGCGAAGGTCGAGAGCCAGCTCGGGATCGCATTTTAGATTTACTGTCGCTGGAACCTCATCTACCGGAGCAAGCGCGAACATCTTGCCACCTACTCTAAAGACAAGAACATCCTCACCAAACGGCATATCCTCGCTCGCCCCTGGCTTACTCAGGCAATACACGCGTAGCTTCGCGAGATCCATTATGAAATTCGCGACTCAACTAGAATTCCTACTTCGGCGGATTCGGGGCTATCGCTGGTTTCACGAACAGCGGAACCGAGGCTTCGTGTCGCCCGTCTATCGCCAGATCGATCGAATACTCGCCGAATTTCGGCAACTTGAGCTGCTGAATGCCAAGTGCCATCGAGACGGTGCTCGTCGAATCGTTGCCTTCGAAGCGCACCTCCGCGGTTCCATCTAGCGGCGGCATTACAGCTCCGCCGTCTGAATCCACAAAAGCCAGACGAAATTTCTTCTGCCCTTCTTCCACACGCTCAAAACGCAATTTGAGTGCTAAAGCGCAGTGCATATGCACGACTGGTTCAGCCGGTGCATTTAGACGATCAAACGAACCGAGAATGTTCAATTTACCGGCAGCATCAACAGTAGCTGCGTCGCACAACGTAAAAATCTCAACGTTCATTGGTCCGACTATGCAATTCGCAGCGAAAGCAACTCTAGCAAGTCGGAAATTTTCACGCGCTCCTGCTTCATCGAATCGCGGTCGCGCAGTGTGACTGTGTCGCGGAGTTTCGCGTCTCTTTCGCCGAGCGTTTCGAAATCGACCGTGATGCAAAATGGCGTGCCGATCTCGTCCTGGCGGCGATAGCGACGCCCAATCGCGCCGCTCTCGTCATAAAAAACGAGCATGTGCGGCCGGAGCAGATCCACAATCTCCTTTGCCTTTGCCACCAACGGCTCCTTGTTTTTCAAAAGCGGAAACACCGCGCATTTGATTGGCGCGATCCGGGGATGGAATCGTAAGACGATGCGGGTTTCCATTTTGCCTTTTTCGTCCGGCGCTTCATCCTCCGCGTAGGCTTCGCAAATTACCGCTAAAACCGTGCGATCGACCCCGGCGCTTGGTTCGACGACATGGGGAATAAATCTCTGTTTCGTTTCTTCGTCGAAATACTCGAGCGATTTGCCGCTGGCCTTCTGATGCTGCGATAAATCGTAATCCGTGCGATACGCCACGCCTTCGAGTTCTTGGCGGCCAAACGGAAAATCGTATTCGATGTCGTAAGTCCCTTTCGAATAAAATGCGCGCTCTTCATTCGGCACAGTCAACACATGTAATTTTTCGCGCGAGATTCCGATGTTCTCGTAAAACTTGAGCCGCTCTTCCTTCCAATACTCGAGCAGGTTCATCCCCTCCTCCGCCCGGCAAAAATATTCCAATTCCATCTGCTCAAACTCGCGTGAGCGAAAAGTGAAGTTCCGCGCATTAATTTCATTGCGGAACGCTTTGCCGATTTGTGCGATGCCGAATGGCAGTTTTTTGCGCGACACTTCGAGAATATTTTTGAACTGGGTAAAAATCGATTGCGCGGTTTCTGGCCGAAGATACGTCAACGACGATTCATCTTCGGTGGCGCCCACATAGGTCTTAAACATCAAGTTGAACGGGCGCGGCTCGGTCAAATCTTTGCTGCCGCAATTGGGACATTGTCGGACGCCCTTTTTCTCGATCACCTGATCGGCACGCAAACGGCTTTTGCAAACTCGGCAATCGACCATTGGATCGCTAAACGTATCTTCATGGCCGCTCGCTTTCCAAACGGCGCGATTCATAAGGATCGAGCCGTCCATGCCAACCACGTCGTCGCGCTCGTGCACCATGGCGCGCCACCAGTAGCTTTTCAGGTTGCGCTTTAATTCGACGCCGAGCGGGCCGTAGTCCCAGAGGCCATTCAGACCGCCATAGATTTCACTCGATTGGAAAATGAAGCCGCGCCGCTTGCACAAGCTGACGATTTTTTCCATTCGTTGGGCGTCTGCCTTGGAATTCATGACCAGTCTATTGAGCCACAGATTTACACAGATTGCACAGATTCCCTGCAACGAAATCTGTAGTGGCGGCCGTGTCGGCTACATTTTCTAAGTTTCGCAGGCGGCACGCCTGCCTCTACAGCATCCGCGTTATCAGCAGTTACGTCTGTGTTTCGACTTTGATCTCGGTCTTGACCGAATTGGCAATGAAGCATTGCTCGTGCGCGGCGTGGTTCATTTCCTCGATTTCTTGTGGCGTAGGTTGCTTGTCACCAGAGAAATTGAGTCGCTGCTTTAACGTCACCCGAGTGATGGCCAATCTGCCTTCGGAGTTTTTCTCCATGACGCCGACCGCGTCGTCAACATACTCATCAAGCACGAACTTCTTTTTACAGGCGATCGCCAGAAACGTGAGCATGTGACAGCTCGAGAGCGATGCGACAAAAGCCTCTTCGGGATCGACAAGGTTTGGATTGCCCAGATAAGCGGGAGCGGCTGATGCCTGCATTTCGTGCCCTCCGTCAAATTTCCAAGTGTGATCGCGCGAGTATTTCTGATATTCGAACGGCTTATCGCCGCGTTTCCAAGTGAGGGTAATTTTATGTTCAGACATGTCTGTAGATAAAATGCGACTTCGCGCAGGGCAACCCCGAAGGCTTTCGGGGTTGCCCTGCAATTTCTGTGCATCGCTTGCGCTCCCGGGCACGCTCTCTATTTTCTCGGCTTCTGAAAACTGGCGCGATTAGCTCAGTGGTAGAGCACTTGCTTCACACGCAAGGGGTCGCTGGTTCGATACCAGCATCGCGCACCACGTTTATCATTCTACAGTATGGCAACTAAGTCCCCAAATTCTATGGTTCTCATTCAGGAAGTTCTCGAAATCGTCAAAAAACGTAACCCCAACGAGCCTGAGTTTCTTCAGGCAGTGACCGAAGTGTTGGAATCGATCCGGCCGGTGATCCAGCGCAGCAAAAAGTGTCGAGACGCCAAAATTCTGGAACGTCTGGTCGAACCGGAGCGCATGATTCAGTTCCGGGTTCCCTGGATCGACGACAAGGGCCAGATCCAAGTGAACCGTGGTTTTCGCGTTCAGATGAATAGCGCGCTCGGCCCTTACAAAGGCGGCTTACGTTTTCACCCGACCGTCTGCGCCAGCATCATCAAGTTCCTTGCGTTCGAACAAGTTTTTAAAAATTCGCTGACGGGTCTGCCGATGGGCGGTGGCAAGGGCGGCTCCGACTTTGATCCAAAGGGGAAATCCGACACAGAGGTCATGCGGTTTTGCCAATCGTTTATGACCGAGCTGTTTCGCCACGTCGGTCCGCATACCGACGTGCCTGCGGGCGACATCGGCGTGGGCGCTCGCGAGATCGGGTATCTATTTGGCCAATACAAACGGCTCGCGAACGAATTCACAGGTGTGCTAACCGGAAAAGGGCTCAGTTGGGGCGGGTCGCTGATTCGCCCGGAAGCGACCGGCTACGGCGCAGTTTATTTTGCGCAGGAAATGCTCAAGACGCGGAATGAAGCTATTGAAGGTAAAGTTTGCACGGTCTCCGGGGCGGGTAATGCGGCGCAATTTACTGTGGAAAAATTAATCCAGTGCGGCGCTAAACCTGTGACAATGTCCGACTCCAGCGGCTTAATTTACGACAAGAACGGCATCGATGAAGAAAAGCTCGCCTGGGTTAAAAGTATCAAGAACGTGCGGCGCGGGCGTATAAACGAATACGTCAAAAAGTTCCGCGGCTCAAAATATGTGGCTGGCCAGCGGCCATGGGGAATCAAATGCGATTGCGCATTTCCGTGCGCGACGCAGAACGAGATCAGCGCTGAAGACGCACGGAAATTAGTCGAGAACGGTTGCTATTTGGTCTCTGAAGCGGCCAACATGCCGAGCGTACCAGCTGCTGTTGATCTTTTCCTGGAAAAGAAAATTCTTTTCGGTCCCGGCAAAGCGGCTAATGCCGGCGGAGTGGCGACGTCAGGTCTCGAGATGAGCCAAAACTCCATGCGGCTGCCGTGGCCGCGCGAAGAAGTCGATTCACGTTTGCGCCACATCATGTCCACGATTTTCAAGAATGCCTGGGAAACCGCCGAGGAGTACGGACAGCAAGGTAATCTCGTCGTCGGTGCGAACATCGCCGGCTTCGTAAAAGTCGCAGAAGCCATGCTCGACCAGGGGGTTGTTTAGTTGCATAGACCCGCACAAAAAGATTAAATAGATGACATGAAAAAGAATTTTGATGTTCGTCTTAGCACTGAACTTGGTGCCCCAGCAAAATGGGCACTAATGATATTCGCGTTGATCTTTGTTTCCGCCGCTGATGCCCGTCAGCCTTCGGGCGGTTCTGCAGCCGATCTTGACGGTCAGTGGTATCATAACGGCAAACCGACACGAATTCTCGTCGCGCCTGATGGGCGAAGCATAACGATCACCAATGAATTTGGCCAAAGTAACGACGGCTACGCAAATGGTCCGCGCAATTTAGTCATTCCCTCGTTAGGTATAAGCGGTGAGGTTAACAAAAAAGGACGGCGAATCCGTTGGACGAACGGGACGGAATGGACACGCGAATCAAATAATCCCGGTCCGGATTCTGGAGTAAACCTTAGCGGACGCTGGTTTCGCAACGGCCAGTCGACGAGCATCAATGTCGGGCCCGACGGCAGAAATTTCACCATCACCAACGAATGGGGACTGCCGGGGGTCGGCTATATAACCCGCAGCGGCGAATTAAAGGTCCCATCCTGGGGGGCTACGGGTCATCTGAGTAAGAACGGCCAACGAATCTCCTGGTCAAACGGCACTGAGTGGACGCGCCCGCGGCTGTATTAGTTCTCCCCGTGGGCTGCCGTCGCTGGGGTTAATTAGGTTTGCTGTTTCTGCGGAAGAGTGCTGTGAAATTCACATGGTCATAAAAGAGGGGCACGTAAAACGTCTCTCGAATGCGAATATCAGTTTGTATGAAAATGAAATCCCTTATTCTCCGTCTTGCTTTAGGTTTCGCCGTGCTCTGCGCAGTAGGCTGTGAAGGATATTATGCTGCTTATCCGGGCTACTACGGACCCTACAATGGTGGATATGGTGGACCCTATTATGGAGGTTACCCAGGTTCGGTGACCGTGGAGGTTGGCGATCGGCCTTATTACACTCACGGGCCTAGTTATTACGCGGGCCACACGTATTACGCCTGGAGGCCGGGACATTGGAGGTGGCGACATGGCCAACGAGTCTGGATCCACGGCCATTACGTCGTGCGAGGATACTGATCGCACAGTATTTCGTCGCAATCGGTATTCAAACAATTGGCTGAGCCGAGCCCCAGCGCGAGTTGGGCAACCCGAGCGATATGGTATCGGAAAACACAACCCGGTGGATTGCGCTGCTTGCCTATCCTGAACTAACGCTCCTGGATCTGGTCGGGCCGTTGCAGATTCTCCGTGGTCTCGGCGCACCGTTTCGAACGGCTGTCGTTGGCGAAAACCTCAAACCAATCCTGACGGACACCAGTGTGTGCATCACACCGCAGATGACGTTTGCCGATATCCAGGACCGGACGTGATTATTATTCCTGGTGGTCCTGGTTCGGTCGCGGCGATGGCGAACCACGCACTACAGACATATCTCAAAGCCACCGCTGAGTCCGCAACTGTGGTCGCCTCTGGAGCTGTTGGCGGAGCGTCCCGACCTGTTGCAGCGGCTCAGGTTGGGGCGATGAGCGCGCAATCCCAAAGACTGTTCACGGTCCGTCGAGCCGATTCGAATGACGGCGGAGCGATCCTGGCTTGCCTCGCTGCCGCGTTTGCTCCTTATCGTAACAGCTACACGCCGGCTGGCTTCGCGGATACTGTGCTGGATTCACAGTCGATCGAGCATCGCCTGAGTGAGATGTGTGTGTTCGTAGCGGTATCGGAAGGAGATGTTGTAGGAACCATTGCTTGTGCCGCAACCGGCGACGAAGGGCATCTGCGAGGTATGGCCGTCCTACCAGATTGGCAGGGAACAGGTGTTGCATCGGCCCTGCTCGAGGCTGCTGAAGCCGAGATCCGAAATCAATGTCGCAAGCGCATCACGCTCAACACGACCGAACCTCTCGCACGGGCGATGAGCTTCTATGAACACCATGGCTTCACCCGATCTGGCCGGGTTTCAGATTTTTTTAGCATGCCGCTGTACGAATGGGTCAAGCGCCTGTGAGCCCTGGTCAGCGAGCGGCACGAAAGGGCAGGTCAGAATAAACTCGAACTCTGTGCGCTGAAGTAAGGCGAGCTGCCTTGCTTCACTATAATCCGTCAAACGATTGGCTGAGCCAGGCCCCAGCGCGCCAAACGGAAACGCAGAGCCGTTGCCAGGCAACCTAGTCCGTAGCGCACGCTTCTACGGAAATTAATCGATGACGCTTCAGGCATGTACCGAGCTGGACAGGTCACTTCACCGATTGCGGAGCCGAGAGCAATGATTTGCGCGAGGATCTGGTTATCGAAAACAAAGTCATCAGAGTTTGCCTCCACAGGCAACCGTTCCAATAATCGTCGTGAAAAGGCGCGATAACCAGTGTGATATTCTGAGAGCTTCGCGCCGGTGAAAAAATTCTCTACAAGAGTCAGGAACCGGTTGGACACGTATTTCCACCAAGGCATGCCGCCGCGCAGGGCGCCACCGCCAAGAATCCGTGAAGCGAGCACACAAGGATAAAGGCCGCTTGCTACCAGGGCCGCCATCGCCGGAATCAGTTGCGGAGTGTACTGATAATCAGGATGAATCATGATAATGACGTCCGCGCCCGCGGCCAGCGCGAGCCGGTAACAAGTTTTCTGATTCGCGCCGTAACCGCGATTCTCCGGATGCACCTCAACTTGTGCGTGTGGCAGCGTGCGCGCGATTGCCACCGTCTCATCGTGACTGGCGTCGTCCACGATAATCACGTGATCGACAATTCCATGCGCCATGACTTCATCGTATGTCTGGCGCAATGTGCGCGCGGCATTATACGCAGGCATCACTACCACAATTTTCTGGTCGTTTAGCATCTTCGTGAAAAGCGTCTCATCTTGTCATTCTGAGCGAAGCGAAGAATCT
>QHPG01000227.1 GCA_003219005.1 Verrucomicrobiota bacterium | reverse complement strand
GTCAGAGTAGGGTTGCATTGAATTGACGGACAGTGGGCTAAGGGTAAAAAACCCGAGGAACCCACATGAAGACGCAGTTAAGGAAACCAGCTCGCAGCAAGGCGAGTTACACCGATCAATACAAGCAGGAGGCGCTGGAGCTATGGCGTTCCAGCGGCCGGAGTGCTGCGAAGGTGGCAGCGGAACTGGGGATTCGTCCTCCCTTGCTTTACCGCTGGGCGCAGCTGGAGCGCACCTCCAATGTTTCGACCAACCAGTCAAAGTCCAAGCGCAGCGTCGACGCACTCGAAGCTGAGATCCGGCGTTTACGGGCCGAAAACGCCAAACTTTTAGAGCAGCGTGAAGTCTTAAAAAAATCGCTGGGCATCCTCTCCGAAGTGCCGCAGAGCGGTATGCCCGAATCGAGCAGATGAGCGGCCAATACAAAGTTGCCTGGTTATGTGAGGCGCTTCTGGTCTCCCGCAGCGGCTACTACGATTGGACTGAGCGAAGGCGCCGACCAGGTCGACGACACTTGGAGAACCTGCGATTGCGCCAGCGCATTCGAGAGGAGTTTGTTCGCAGTCGTCAGACCTATGGCAGCCCGCGGTTGGCTCAAGTGCTCGGCTGCCCAGGACGACGCAACACCGTCGCCCGTCTCATGCGTGCAGAGGGACTCTTTGCCCGTCAGCGTTCCAAGTATCGCGTGGCCACAACCGACAGTCGTCACGGTGGGCCGATTGCGCCTAACCGCTTTAAAGGTCTCACCATCAAACGACCCAACCAAGTCTGGATCACCGACGCCACTTGCGTTCTCACCGGCCAGGGATGGTTGTATCTGGTTGCGGTCCTGGATGTCTTTACCCGCCGTGTGATCGGCTGGGCCATGCATCAAATCCTCGATGCTCAGCTGGTCATTGCTGCTCTGCGCATGGCTTTGCAGCGGCGTCAGCCAACGGCACAACTCATCATCCACTCCGATCGCGGTCGCCAGTTCGCCAGCGCTGCCTATCGCCAACTACTCACGCAACACCGCTTGCTCGCTTCCATGAGCCGCAAAGGCAACTGTTATGACAACGCTTTTATCGAATCCTTCTGGAGCACACTCAAATACGAACTGGTCTACTACCATCGCTTCGCTACCTACGCCCAAGCTCGCACGGCCATCTTCGATTACATCGAAACCTTCTACAACCGCACTAGACTCCACTCCAGTCTTGCCTATCAAAGCCCAATCAACTACGAGTCTAAACTAAACCAAAATTACCCTTAACCAACTGTCCGAAGAATCGATGCAAGCCCAGAGCTCAACATTTAACATTTCGCGAGTCGATCCCGCTGAGTATTATGATTAGCCTCCTGACCCGACAGCAGTTCTCCAATAGAGCTTCAACTTACGGCGGTATTACCCAGTAGTCGGTTGGGTTCGTGGTTCCTTTGTATTTGAACAGATGTCGTTTTGCTGCCGGGTAATCGTCGTGGATCAACCAAAACATCGCCGCCTTAATCGCCGAGCTCCGCGCTCAGATCTTGTCGATGCTCGCAGCGCGTGCGATGAAATCGTCAATGCCGAAGACAAAAACCAAAGCGGAAACTGCAAACATCCACGCAATCGTCGGCTCAGATGAAGCGGAGGTAAAACGCGTCGCGGCGGAGCTGGCCGAGAAATTGGCGTCACCGGGCGCGGGCGATTTTGGACTGGAGACGATCGACGGCGCCGCGGATAACGCGGATCAGGCTTCTGCGCGAATCAGATCGGCAATTGAGGCGCTGCAAACGTTGCCTTTTTTCGGCAGCACAAAACTGGTTTGGCTGAAGAACGCTAACTTTCTCGGCGACGATCAAAAGGCGCGCTCGGCGGTAGTGCAGTCCGCGCTGGAAGAATTGTCCGAACTGCTCGACCGCGGCATTGGTTCCGATGTCACGTTTTTGATTAGTGCTACCGATGTGGACAAGCGACGTGGGTTTTACAAGACGCTGGTCAAACGCGCAGAGGTGCAGGTTTTTGACCGGCTCGACTCGGGCCGCGCCGGTTGGGAAGAAGAAGCAATCGAAATCGTTCAACGGCATGCAAAAAAACGGAAACTCCAGTTCGATACGGATGCGCTTGATTTGTTTGTATTGCTTACAGGCGGCGACACGCGCCAGATCGATAACGAACTGGAAAAGCTCGACACTTTCCTTGGCAAAGATCGCCTGGTGCCTGTCGATCTTGTTCGCGAGTTGGTGCCGCTCTCGCGCGCGGGCGTTATTTTCGAGTTGAGCAACGCGTTAGCAACGCGCGACCTGGAACTGGCGCTGACGCTGGTCCGACGCTTATTGGATCACGGCGAAAGCGCCGTCGGCATTTTGTTGGTGGCAATCGTCCCGACGATCCGGAATATGCTGCTCGCCAAAGATCTGATGGAACGGCATCGCTTGCCGGCGCCGCATTCGCCGTTCCAGTTTATTTCTGTAATCAACCGCTTGCCGGCAAAAGCAACGGAGCATTTGCCCCGCAAGAAAGACGGCTCGATCAATGCCTACGGGCTGGGAATCGCCGCGCAGCACGCGCACCAGTTCGAGACCGATCAATTGATTGAGGCCATGCGCGCGTGTCTGGAAGCAAACCTTCAGCTTGTCACCACACAGCTCGATCATGAGCTGATTTTGACTGAGGTCGTGGTGAAGTTGCTGGGGCGTGGATTGTAGAGCGTTTCTGTGAATCCCGAACGCTTTCGGGACTGACAAAGACGCCCTACAAAATCAGGCCGGGCCTTCCATCTGTTTGCGCGCGATTGGTCCGATGTAGGGAATTTCCCAGCGCACGTTCGTGAATGCCTTTATGGTCGCGACGATCCAGACGACAAGAAATGCGATCTGGACGAGCGCGGCGATTATCGCCCAGAAAAACACCAGGATGCCGCCGATGCCTGGGATCGCGCCAAAGATCACGTGCACCACAGAGGACGCAATATTAAACAAAAGCCACGCGCCGCCGAATACGATTGATTGCATGGCGTAGAAACGCACAAAGCTGTCATGCTTTTCCAGAATGTAAAAAATGATGCCACCAATCAGCGGTATGCAGGCAATCGCCGCAGCCACGTTCGAAGGCAAACCCGTGGATGTAGATTTCGGCCCCGGCTCGGGTCCGGCAACTCGCGGAGGCGGCGCTGGAGTAGGCTCTTCATCTGGCATGACCTACATACACAAAATGGCTGTTGGCTTGTCAAGCAATCTTGTGGCGCGATACTCCTTTTTCGCTTTCATTCTCTAGCGAATACCAATATCGTGGCCTCCAGATTGAAAAATCTAATGGTCAGAAATTCTCCCCGCGCGTTTACGTTGATCGAATTGCTCGTCGTAATAGGGATCATCGCGATCATCGCGGCGCTCGCAGTTCCGGCTCTCACACGGGCTATTGAGCGCGCAAAGGCGACAAAGGACATGAGCAACCTGCGCCAGATCGGCATGGCAACACAGCTGTACATGAATGACAACAACGGTGTCCTATTTTCGACGGCTCCCCCCTCGTGGATGTCGCAATTGTATAACGCCGATCCACCTCCCGCTACGCCGAAATACATATCATCTTGGGGCGTTTTT
>QHPG01000226.1 GCA_003219005.1 Verrucomicrobiota bacterium | reverse complement strand
GAATAATTGCACGCGTGTTCGCGCACTCTGGGGAGCGCAGCCTGCTAGCCTGCAGTTGCCGGCAGCCTGCCGGCAACACTTTTTCGCGGAAGCGAAACGCCACGACCCAAAAGCATCTCGGCAAGCTGCCGAGATGAACAGGCTGGCAGCTTGTGCTCCCCAGAAATTCGTGTTAACGCGTCTCGCAGATGCACGCCAACAACTCCGGATCGAGTTCCGTTTTTGCGCGTTCCGCCAGACGGTCAGCATCTGCATTTTCTCGCATTACCGCGAAGACAGTTGAGCCAGAGCCGGACATCAGTGCAGCGCCTGCCTCCGCTTGCTCGAGCAACCACATTTTCAGCTGTGCGAGAAAAACAAATTTCTCGAAGACTGGGCGCTCGAGATCGTTCACGAAAATTTGACCGGCGAGTTCCAGCCCTGTGTAACGAACATCCCAAATTTCTCGAGAATGTTGCCAGCGCGAGTACGCCCATGCTGTTGAGACGACAAACGCAGGTTTCAATAACAGGATCGGCAGTTTCTCTTTCAGCTTCACCGGCGTAACCAATTCGCCGCGCCCCTTACATAGCGCGGGCGATTGAAAAATAAAAAATGGAACATCTGATCCGATTGTCTCCGCCATTTTCGCCAGGGCTTCACGCGACAATCTCGTCTCGAACAGTTCGTTAAGCGCGAGCAGGGTCGAAGCCGCGTCGCTGCTTCCCCCACCCAGACCCGCTCCGTGCGGAATCTTCTTTTTCACCTTGATCAGCACCGCCGACTTCAGCTTCGTCGCGGCAAAGAAACTCTTCGCTGCTCGGACAATCAGATTGTCATCGCCCGTCGGCACTGATGGATCATCACAATGAAATTCGATCTGCTTGCTGTGGCTCTTCTCAATTTCGATCTCGTCACAAAGCGTAATCGGCGCGATCAACGTTTCAATTTCATGAAAGCCATCGCTGCGCCGGCCGAGAAGTTTTAGCGAAAGATTGATTTTCGCAGGCGCGAGGACTTGCATATCGTCATGTCGAGCGTAGTCGAGACATCCCGTGTTGTCAGTCAAAGGTAACGCCGCGGGATTCCTCGACTTCGCTCGGAATGACAAAAGATAAAATCATCGTTGCGCTGGATGTCGCGACCAAAGAAAAAGCGCTGGAGCTCGTTAAGGAGCTGCGCGACCAGATTTCGTTTTTCAAAATCGGACTGCAACTTTACACGGCCGAAGGCCCCGAAATTGTGCGCGCGGTCTTGTCCACCGGCGCGAAAGTGTGGCTGGATCTCAAGCTCTACGATATCCCGAACACGGTCGCACGAGCAGTTGAATCCGCGAGTCATCTTGGCGTGCATATGCTCACCATTCATTTGAGCGGCGGCAGCGAAATGGTCCGCGCCGCGACCGCGGCTCGAGCAAATAACATGTTGCTCCTTGGCGTAACTGTTTTAACAAGCTCGACGGAACAAACGCTGCGCGAAATCGGAATCGACAGCAAAGTGGACGACCAAGTCTTGCGCCTCGCCAAATTGGGGGTCGAAGCTGGAATCGACGGAGTCGTAGCCAGTCCGCATGAAATCAAAAAGCTCCGCGCGGAAATCGGCGACAAAATCAAAATTGCTGTTCAAGGAATTCGCCCGAGTTGGGCCGAGCCGGGCGATCAAAAACGATTCATGACGCCGCGCGAGGCGCTTGGAGCTGGCGCAGATTACATCGGCATTGGGCGTCCGATCACCGCGCATCCGCAGCCGAGCGAAGCTGTGGCGAAGATTCTGCAGGAACTCAGCTAATGGCTGTCATTCCGAGCGGAGTCGAGAATGGAGCGACCGGGGAAGGTGCGACATGGACGGGAAGGCCGAAGGCTGAGCGAGCGGGAAGCGAGCGAATCAAATCTCTCGAAGCTTCTGAAGAAGCCAGAGATGTCTCAACTTCGCTCGACATGACAACAAGGCTATTCGCTTCGCTTCACGTTTGCCACGACGACATTCCGCACTCGGCAGCGCTGAACATGGCCATCGACGAAGCGCTGCTCGAGCAAGCGGCGGTTCCATCAATTCGCTTTTATCAATGGCACTCCCCTGCTCTTTCGTTTGGATATTTTGGGATATTTGCCGATGTCGCAAGGTACGCGGGCGAACGCGATTTAGTCCGGCGCTGGACCGGAGGCGGAATCGTCTTTCATGGAGACGATCTCACTTACTCCATTGTAATTCCCGTGAGCGCTGCAGCTTTCGGCGAATCCCCGACCTCGATCTACGAAAAGATTCATCGCGCTTTGTGTACAGTCTTGAACGCAAATGGCGCGAGCGCAGTTATAGCCGGGGGCGTTGAACCCGGCCGCAGCGGGTTTGCAAAGGGAGCCGCCGCCACCGGCGGCGGCTACAGTTGCTTCGCGAACCCGGTGCACGCAGACGTGATGATTGATGGCCACAAGGTTGCGGGGGCGGCCCAACGCCGGACGCGCCCCGGATTGTTGCAACAAGGCAGCATTCAAGGCGTTGATCTGGGCAACGGTTTGGCCGACCGCTTTGCGAAGGCTCTGTCGGGGAATTGCAGTGAGCGCAAAATAAATGAAGAAATTTTGAATCGGGCCCGGGAGCTCACGCAGCGCAAATACGGGGCCACTGCCTGGTTGCGTAGGCGCTAAGGATTGTAGGGCGTCTGTGTCAGTCCCGAAAGTATTCGGGATTCACAGAAACGCCCTACAAAAATTTGCGCCGCGAAGCTTTGACAAGCAGCAACCCGCCCCGCTATTCTCGACGGCGTGGAAGTCTCTGCACGTTCAGCCGGGTCGGGCACTGTGGGTCTAAGCCCGCTGGCGCGCGTGGCGCGGCTGGTTCAGCCGCATCTCGAAGAAGTCGAGGCGCGCATTGCGCAACAGGTGGCGGCGTTTGACCCGGCGCTGGAAGGTTATGTTGTCTATGCGGTAGGGAGTCGCGGCAAACGCCTTCGCCCGCTTCTGTCTCTTCTGGCAGGCGGTGCCACCGGCCAGATCAATTCAAACCATGTCGATCTTGCCGTCATCGTGGAGCTCATCCACATCGCCACGCTCGTGCACGACGACGTCATGGACGAAGCGGAACGGCGTCGCGCACAGCCAACCGCGAACGCGCGCTGGGGGAATTCGCTCAGCGTTTTACTGGGCGACTGCCTCTTCGCGCACGCGCTGACGTTATCGACGAATTTCGAAAATTCCGATATCAGTCGTGCGATTGCGCGTACCGCCGCGACGGTTTGCTCTGGAGAAATGATCCAGACGCAACGCCGGTTCGATCTCACTCTGACCGTCCAGGATTATTTGCGCATTGTTGAAATGAAAACGGGATCGCTTTTCTCCGCTGCCTCGGAATTGGCTGCCCTCATTAGCGATGCCGATCCCAAAGTGATCGAGACGTCCAGGAATTTCGGAATGCAAATCGGAGCGGCGTACCAAATTTACGATGATTGCCTGGATCTCGCCGGCAGCGAGAGCGCGACCGGCAAAACGCTGGGGACCAACGGCGCGACCAACGGAGCACTAAACGACTCAATCGCGGCCGGCAGCGATTTGATTCGAGAGGCGCAAAGCACTCTGGATGGAATCGCATCGAATCCCTACGCCGATGCATTGTTCTTCCTCGGTGACGCGTTGTGCGAAATGTTCGATCAACTTCGCGTCTGATGTCGCGGCACCAAGGCCGCTCCCAAGTTAAATGTCGCAGCTTAAAATCCGCGAGATGCCGCAGGACGAACGGCCGCGGGAAAAATTACTCGCGCGAGGCCCCGACGCCCTGACCAATGCGGAATTGATCGCGATCCTGCTGCGGACGGGCCGGCGTGGCATGAACGTAGTGGAGGTCGCTCGCGAACTGCTCGACAGATACAAATCGTTCGCGGAGTTGAGCCGGTGCTCTGTTAAGGAACTCAGAGCCATCAAGGGAATCGGTCCGGCCAAAGCTGTGGAGTTGGTTGCAGCGTTCAATCTTGGCAAGCGTTTTGCACAGGAACCATTGTCCCAGCAAAAACTCGATTCGCCGGAATTGATCCACGAATTGCTGGGAGGTGAGATGCGAATGTTGCGCACCGAGTCGCTCCGCGTTGTCTTGCTCGACACGCGTTACCGTTTAATGCGCGTGGAATCTGTGTCCACGGGAAGCATGAATGAGAGCATTGCTCATCCGCGCGAAATTTTTCGGCCAGCAATCACTTACTCGGCCTACGCCGTCATTGTCGTTCACAATCATCCATCAGGCGACGCGTCGCCGAGCCAGACCGACCACAGTCTAACGCGACGTCTGGCCGAAGCGGCTGAGCTTTTGCAAATCAAATTGCTCGATCACATCATCATCGGCGCGCCGTCAGAGGGAAACCCCGGCTATTTCAGTTTCAAGGAGGCGGGAGTATTGTGAACGCGAGATTTTCAGTCGCGCACGGCTTCTGGGTAGCGCACGCGTCACGCGTGCTGGTTTCGGCGTCGCGCCGAAACGGGCTTTTGTCGTGCGCCGTTTGGCCAATAAGCCATGCACTAGGAAAAGTCCGCGACCGCGAGGACGCGTTCGCCAACACGCGAGACGCGTGCGCTACCCAGACTGAGCCAGCGTCGCTCGGTGCGCGACGCACGCATCGGTCTATGGCAACATGACTTCACCAAAAATTCATCCTACGGCGCTGGTCGATCCGAATGCGCAAATCGGCGCCGAAGTCGAGATCGGACCGTTCTCGATTATTGGACCACAGGCCGTGATCGGCGAAAAAACGATTGTGCAATCGCACGTCGTGATTGAAGGCGAAGTGACAATTGGTAGCGGCAATTTTATCGGACACGGCGCGATCATCGGCGCGCCGCCGCAGGATGTTTCATTTTCGCCAGAACGAAGAACGAGAGTCGAGATTGGGAACGACAACATTATCCGCGAGTACTGCACGATCCATCGCGGCAGCCCCGAGGGTAGCGCGACAAAGATCGGCGACAAAAATTTCCTGATGGCAGGAGCGCATATCGGGCACAATTGCCTCGTCGGAAACAACGTCGTCATCGCGAACAACTGTTTATTGGCCGGACATGTGCGTGTGGATGACGGCGCATTTTTCGGCGGTGGGTCCACGTTTCATCAGCACATGCACATTGGACGGTTGGTGATGGTGCAAGGAAGTTCCGCGTTCGGGAAGGATCTCCCGCCGTTCGTCATCGCGGCAGAACGCAATTCTGTTTTTGGAGTAAACATAGTCGGCCTCCGCCGTGCTGGTTTCGGCGCGAAGGATCGCGACGAAATCAAGTCGGCATTCAAAGTCATTTACCTGAGCGGACTCAACATCTCGCAGGCGCTCGAAAAAGCGGCGACGATGAATTTCGGCGCACCAGCCCGCGAGTTCCTGGACTTCGTCGCGAACGCGAAGAAGCGCGCTATTTGCCCAGCGAAACGCGGCGGCAGCGAAGAGACGTCTGTCTAGCGAGACCCCAGCTCAGCCACTTGGCACTGAGTTTACCCATGATGGTATGGCTGTGCGAAAAGCTCTAATCGTGTCGATGAGCTTGTCCCACCTGTATTCCTTGGGTGGCGGCTGCTGAATTTCCAAAAAGGGGTCGGTTGTCGGAAAACCGATCCTCGAATGTATCGTGGCCATCGTTACTGAGGTGGTAGAATCGGTGTCGAGTGATGCGCTGAACCCGCATGTTCCACCATTTGCCACAATATGCTCGGGCGTTTTGCGACGTGGCTGACTTGAAAAACTCAGAATATGTCCCTCCTCGGAGTCGCCATCGCCCCCACGTAGCGGTGATCTCCGCTGGCTTGTCGGAGTAGTCGCAGACATATTCCTTCTTTGCGAGGCGACCATCGCGATACCGGTCGATCACCCAATATCCGACCGGCATATTTTCAGAACGCCATCGACGAACAAGCTTCGCGGGATGGTCGTGTGCCATCGCGCCGATCGTGCTAACGAAAAGGGCCAAAGCAACGAACGTCGCACGGCACATAGCAAACACTCCTTACCCAATTTCTAATTCGCGATTGTCGGAACGAATCCAACCAATGCCAGCATGCGGCCGGTTTTTCCTTTTTCGGCACGATAGGAATAATAACGATCCAAGTCGCAAGCGGTGCAGACGCCTGAGTCGTGAATTTCTCTTACGCCGAGCGCGCGACATTGCCGAACGATTTCCGCGGCGAAATCGATTTCATAATGCGGCGGACGAATACAAGGGCTCAGCTGCACGATCATGTTCGCGGGCTCGGAGCCGAAGCGATCGATCATTTGCTTGATCGCATTGGTGACGACACCAAGCTCGGTGCCTTTGCGTCCGGAGTGCGCAAGTCCGATAGCCAGCGTTTTTGGATCGACGATATAAACTGCGCAGCAGTCGGCGACGTAAATCCCCAGCGCGATGCCACGTTGATTGGTGATGATGCTGTCGCAGCCGGGGAATTCGCGGCCCACAGGGCCGCGGCTACAACTATCGACAACTGCGATTTTGTTGCCGTGAATTTGTTCGGCGGTAAAGAGCGGCCAATCGCCGACGCCGATTGCGTTGCAGATTTCGCGATGCGCGGCATCGAGCCCCTTTAAGACTTCGGCTTTATCATGCGAAACATCGATGCCGGGAATTCTCTGCGT
>QHPG01000225.1 GCA_003219005.1 Verrucomicrobiota bacterium | reverse complement strand
TAGACGATGACCCAGAAGCGCTCGCTTATCTCGGCCAGGCGTATGCTCGTGCCGGGCAACGAGACGAAGCGCAAAAAATCCTCGCGCGCCTGACGGAAGAGGCAAAATCCCGCTACGTTTCCGCCTACAGTTTCGCGCTCATGTTTATTGGATTAGGCGACAAGGAGCGCGCCATCGATGAGTTGGAGCGAGCGTATCGCGAGGGCGCCGCCAATGACATCATCACGATCAGGGTAGATCCAATGCTTGACGACCTGCACGGCGATCCGCGTTTCGAAGCGCTCGCCGAAAAGATTGTTCCCGCGCGCGAATTCGGCGCGTCTTCGAAATGAATCCTTCAGATCTTAAGTTCGAGATCGGTCACGTCTTGTTCATCGACATCGTCGGTTACTCCAAGCTGCTCATCAACGAGCAGAGCGAGCAGATTCAAAAATTGAAGCAGATTGCTCGCGGGACGAAGCAATTCCGCCTAGCCGAAGCTGAAGGCAAGGTCTTGCGCTTACCAACCGGCGATGGCGGCGCACTGGTGTTCCGAAACAGTCCGGAAGCTCCCGTTTTGTGCGCGATGGAAATTACCGAGGAGCTGCAAAAATCTCCGGGTTCAAAAGAAAAGCCTCAGTTGAGGCTTCGAATGGGGATTCACAGCGGCCCGGTCAATGAAGTTGTCGATCTTAACGAGCAATCGAATATCGCCGGCGCCGGGATTAACATGGCGCAACGCGTGATGGATTGCGGCGACGCCGGACACATCCTTCTTTCCAAACGGGTGGCGGAAGACCTGGAGCAATACCGGCATTGGGCGCCGCACCTTCACTCGTTAGGCGAGTGCGAAGTGAAACACGGTGTACGCGTCCACGTTTTCAATCTTTACAACGAGGAGCTCGGCAATCCGGACGTGCCGGAGAAATTGCGCAGCGCAAAACCGAAAGAGCAAGAGGCATCCGATGCTTCCGCGCGTCGGGAAGAAGGGTTCTGGGTTGCGGTCTTGCCGTTTAAGTATGTCGGCGCAAATGCCGATCTCAGCGCCTTGGCCGAGGGCTTGTCTGAAGACATTGTGACCGGCCTTTCTCGCTTCTCGTATCTAAGAGTCATCGCCCGTAGTTCGACGTTACGTTTGGCCAAAGACTCGGGGGATGTGCGCGCCGTCGGCAAAGAATTGGGCGCGCGTTATATTATAGAGGGCAGTTTGCGTCAGGCTGGAGCGAAATTGCGTTTGGCCGTTCAGCTCGTTGACGCAATTTCCGGTGCTCATCTCTGGGCAGAGAACTATGAACGCAGTTTTAGTCCGGAAACTATTTTCGAGTTACAGGACGACTTGGTTCCGCGGATTGTTTCGACGGTCGCGGATCAGTACGGCGCGCTGGTACATAGCATGAGCGAGTCGTTGCGCGGCAGGAGCGCCGGTCAATACTCCGCGCATGAGGCTGTGCTGCGCGCGTTCGGCTACTGGGAGCGCATGACCCCGAAGGAGCACGCGGAAGTCCGCGACATACTCGAAGCGGCGGTCGCCATCGCACCCGACCACAGTGACTGCCTCTCTGAACTGGCGTTTATCTACTGGCACGAGTACGCGTTCGGTTACAACCTCAGGCCCGATCCAGTAGGCCGCGCCCGTGCTGCCGCGCAACGAGCAGTCGCCTCTGCGCCGACCAGCCACTTCGCCCACTGCGCATTCGCTACCGCCTTGTTCTTTCAGAAAGACTACCTGGCCTTCCGCACGGCAGCGGAGCGCGCCCTTGCCCTGAATCGCATGGATTCTTCCACTGCGGCAATACTCGGGAACATGATCGCTTATGCCGGTGACTGGGAATACGGCCTCGGCATCGTGGAACGAGCGATGCAGCTCAACCCACATCATGCGGGCTGGTATCACTACGTCGCCTTTTGCGATGCCTACCGCAGGCGTGACTATCGCGGCGCACTGGCAAGCGCCCTGAAGGTCAACATGCCCGCCTACCATTGGCCGCACGTGTACCTGGCTGCTGTCTATGGGCAGCTCGGCGAGCAGCAGCGCGCACGCGCGGCCTGGCGGGAAGTGCACGCGCTGCTGCCGAACTTCGGCGCGATGGTGCGCGAGGAAATGGGCAAGTGGCTTGACGCTGAACTCACTGAGCATCTGCTTGATGGGCTGCGCAAAGCGGGGCTATCGATTCCCGCAACATCATGACGGCGTTTGAACATGTCACCGCGCTTTTCTCTAAATGAGAGCGAGTAAGATTATTTGTGTCGCCTTTGGCGCCCTGTTGAGTGTTACAGCAACACGGGGCGATGAAATCCAAATCGTAAGCAACGTCCTCGGACCAGAAGGGCCATTGTACATTGACGGCAACCTTTACTACGTTGGCTGGGTCTCAAACACGCTGTCGAAGTGGGATGGCAAAACGACCACCGTGTTGAATCACACTGAGGGCTGCGGGCATAACGGGTTGGCCTTCACGAAACAGAAGACATTCCTGCTCGCGTGCACTAACGATCCCGGCGTAATCCTGGAACTCGACATGACCGGGAAACAACTGCGCCGATGGGATGCCGACAGCAATGGCAGGAAGTTTGAGGGGGGAATAAATGATATCGTGGTGACCGCTAACGGCGGTGCTTATGCCACGGTCTTTGGTCCATACGGCGACCCACCGATACCAACCTCTGTAATTGGGAAAATTCTTTATCTCGCGCCGGGCAGTCAGAAATGGGTGGAAGTGGCAAACGATCTCAATTACGCGAATGGAATAGGCGTCTCGCCCGACCAAAAGACTCTCTACGTCAGCGAAACGGTTGGAAATTGCATCTTGAAGTTCACGATCAACGACGACGGCTCGTTAAGTCACAGGTCCAATTTTGCTCTGCTCAACCTTCTCATCAGGAATAAGAACGATTCCTGGTGGATTGGACCTGATAGCATGAAGATCGACAAGAAGGGCAACATCTATGTGGCCCAATGGTTCGGCGGCAAGGTTTTGAAGTTGTCTCCTGAGGGTAAACTCCTCCACGTTTTTGAAATTGCCGCCGGTGATGGCACAACCAACGTCGCATTCAGCGAAGATGAAAAGGAACTGTACGTGACGGTGGTGAAGGATCCAAAGGACCAGCAGGCCAAAGGCAGCATCGTGAAGATCAAGAATGTCAGGTAGGCTGTGCCGAGTGGGCATTTCGTAATGAGCTCTCTCAACTTCTTTGCCGAGCTGAAGCGGCGCAACGTTTACAAGGTTGCCGTCGCGTACATCGTCACGGCCTGGGCGCTCTCTCAAGGAATCGCGCAGGTTTTTCCGGTCTTCGAT
>QHPG01000224.1 GCA_003219005.1 Verrucomicrobiota bacterium | reverse complement strand
CCTCGAACATCTGCGCACTCTCGCTCCGTCCCTCGGCATCTTCATCTTCTCCGAGGGAGTCTGCTGCTTGCCGTCCGGTTGAGCCCGGCACGGGATCCCAACCCTCCGATTCGGGTACGGATTTACTGCTCTCTTCCTGCGGATCCGTTTCCGCTTCTCCTGTCAGCTCACGTTTGGCCTGTTGATAGTCAGACTCGGATGGTTTGGAAGGATGTCCGTTAATCGCGGCTAACTTGCGCGCACGGGGTTCAGCCATCTCAGAGGTCACCGTCCCAATCCCAGCGGCGTTCTCCATTATGATGCCTTTGTTCAGCGGATTTTTTCTCATAAGTAACCACTTCCTATTCGTATTACCCTGATCCGTTGTGCCCTTTTGCCGAAAGGGGTTTTTCGGTTGCTCGAATATCATTGCTCCGGCGCCTACTGTGACTTTGATCGGGCCGTTTTGCGCTCTCGAAGACCCGTTTCAGCGCAGTTCGCGCTCGATTGGGTTAGGCTTCATAGCAATCGAGATATTTGATTCCTGAGCCGGTGTTGAAAATGACCACTCGTTCACCGGGCGCGATTTTGCCTGCCGAACGGAGATGCTTGAACGCCGCGAAGCAGGCGGCAGCCTCGGGAGCAACAAAGAGACCCTCGCTCGCGCCCACTTCGCGCGCGACGCGGATCATTTCTTTGTCCTCAACGGCAATCGCGCCGCCGTTCGACTCGCGAAGAATTTTCAAAATAAGAAAATCGCCGATCGCTTTTGGAACGCGCAGGCCCGAGGCAACCGTATGCGCATCCGGAAATTCTGCGGCGGTTTTTTCTCCCGCTTCGAATGCGCGGACGATCGGCGCGCAGCCCGCGGCTTGCACGGCGAACATGCGAGGACGTTTTCTTCCAATCCAGCCGAGTGCTTCCATTTCATCGAATGCTTTCCACATTCCAATGAGCCCGGTGCCGCCGCCGGTTGGATAAAGAATCACATCGGGCAGTTGCCAATTACACTGCTCCGCTAGTTCGTAGCCGAGTGTCTTTTTTCCTTCAACGCGATACGGTTCCTTGAGCGTGGACATATCGAACCAGCCTTCCTTCTCTTTCCGGCGCGCGATTTCAGCGCCGCAATCAGTGATCAGTCCGTCAATTAGCGTGACTTGAGCGCCGAGCTCCCGGCACTCAATGATGTTCGCGCGCGGTGTGTCGCGCGGCATGAAGATGTGCGCCTCGAGACCGGCCCGCGCGGCGTACGCGGCGAGCGCGCCACCAGCATTTCCAGCGCTTGGGGCCGCGAGTTTGGTCGCACCCAAATATTTCGCCATCGAAACGGCCACACTCATTCCGCGCGCCTTGAAACTCTGCGTCGGGTTTAGCGATTCATCTTTGATCCAGAGATCAATGTCATCGGCAAATTTTGGCGCGCGCAGCAGTGGCGTTCCGCCTTCGCCTAGCGAGACTGGCTCAGCGTTGCCGGGTAACGGCAACACTTCGCGATAACGCCATAACGATCTCTCGCGCGTAGCCAGTGCTTCGCGTGTCAGCGTTCGGCTCGTCGCGGCCAGATCAACAATCGCAAGGAGCGGTTTGTGGCAGGAACGACAGAGGTTTTGCAAGCGCGACCATTCATGCTGAAGACCGCATGCGCTGCATTCCAGATGTTTCAGAAACATTTGCACAATGGAGCGTACAACTCTGGAGAGCGCACGCGCCTCGCGTGCTGGCGATGGCGTCCCTGCCATCGCGAACTTTGTCTCTGTAGCGTGATTCGCGCTTTCAGCGCTTGTTACGAGGGCCAATTGAATTCCTGGGGCGGATGCCCCAGGCTGGAATGAGACAGCGCCTTTGGCGCTAACCAAAATACACAGCGCACTCTACAGCACGACTTGCGACTCGTGATAAACTAAAACGATGGATTTACTGACTCTCACAGAAATTCGCCGGGCGGTATCGCGCACAGGCGGGAACGCCGTGCCGGCGCGGGTGCATGTCCAAGTGGAAGCTGCGACCCCGAAACTCACTCGCGACCAAAAACCGTACTGCGAATTAAGTCTGGCCGATGCTTGCGATCGCATGACGCTGCGGGTCTGGAGCGATCATCCGGCATACAAAGCGTGCAGTGCGCTGAACAACGAGAGCTTCATCGAGCTAGCTGGCGAATTTCAGTCTTCCCAGTTCGGGCTCGATGCGCACAAATGGACAGTACGCCCGCTCACTGACCAGGAAAAAAGCGAATTGCTCCAAGGCCCCGCAGATTTGCGCGCCAGGCAGAACGCAGACTGGAAGTTCATCGTCGAGACAATCGGAAAGATTACTGATCCGCGATTGCGCGCGCTTTGCGATGCGTTCGTGAAAGATTTGGGCGAACGTTTTCGGCGAACGGCAGCGGCGCGAAAAAATCATCACGCGCGGCGAGGAGGATTGGTCGAACACACCGCGCAAATGATGCGGGTCGCTCTGGCAATCGCGCGGCTATACCCGCAACTGAATCTTGATCTGTTGATCGCTGGAATTCTCTTTCACGACTCCGGCAAACTTTGGGAAAACCAATTCTCCGAGACCGGCTTTGTTATGGATTACGATGAACTCGGCGAACTGGTCGGCCACATTTCTATCGGACTCGAAGTCGTCAATTCGCTCTGGCGAAAACTCAGCGCCGAAAACACAGAGGTATGGAAAGGGTATTCCCCATCATCGGAAGATGTGCGCCTGCATTTACTGCATTTGATTGGTGCCCACCATGGCCAGAAAGAACTGGGTTCACCTGTTGAGCCGAAGACGCCAGAAGCGATGACGTTGCATTACATCGACAATCTCGATTCAAAATTGGAAATGTTTGCCGGCGGGTACGCAACAGCGCCGCCGCTGGCAGCGCGCATTTTTGATCGTGTGCGCCCGCTTCCGGGAAATTTGGTGAAATCGCTCGAGAAATTTCAGCAGTCGGCGAACACCACGAAAGAAGATGATCAACTATTGTGAGCGTGCTATTCCAAGCCGCCGCTTTGCTTCCGCGAGATAGGTCTCGTCGATTTCGAACCCGATAAATTTCTTCACGCCGCAACGTTGCGCCGCGACGGCGGAATTTCCGATGCCGAGAAACGGATCAAGCATTGTCCCGATGCGCGAAACGCCGTGCAGCTTGATGCACCATTCAGCTAATTGCACGGGAAACGTTGCCGGGTGCGGTCGCTCCTTTGCTCGGCTCTGAATTGTTTCATACGGGATAAACCAAGTATTGCCGCGACAGCGAAGATCGCTTCCGCGCGTGTGCGACCAGCGCGCGATGTTGGTTTTGTCTTGATACGGAACGCCGAGGGCCAGCCGATCAATTTCGACGCGACCCGACTTCGTGAAATGAAAAATATATTCGTAGCAATCGTTTAAAAATCTTTTCGAGCTGACCGGTTTGAAATGACCGTACGAACGCATCTCTCCTTCTCGATCCTCGATAGTGACCGATTTGATCCAGTGGATCGCGTTCTGCAAAACGAATCCGCCTGAGGTGGACGTCAGCC
>QHPG01000223.1 GCA_003219005.1 Verrucomicrobiota bacterium | reverse complement strand
CCATCGATCCTGACAGAGGCCGCCTGTACGCGTCCAGCGCACACATGAGCACCATACTCGTTTTTGATCTTCAGGGGAACAGACTCGGGACCTTAACGCCGACGCCTCCAGACAAACTGGATGGTCCATCGGCGCTCGCGCTGGCAAAAGACAAACTCTTTGTCCTGAACGCCGGTTCCGCGCGAGTATCTGTGATCGATTTGCAGAAGAGGTAATCGCAAGCATCTCAGATCGATTATATGCGCCTAACTGCCATATTCGACCGGTTAAAAACCGTTTGTAAAACGCAAACCATTGGTGCCCACCAGCCGCCGCCCAAACAGCCATTGACTACGAACCAATTTCAACTGAACACGGGACATTGCCGATGAAGGGGCGGCAAGCCACGACCAGACCCGCCTCGCGGCTGAGAATTCTGTGGGTATGTGCCATTGCAGGGGCGCTTCTTTTACAGATTTTGGCAGCCTTTCGGGGAGGATACGTCGGGCCGGACTATCCGTGGATCTTAGAGCGATTGCTTAATGGGTCCAAAATCTTCGATTTCTCTACTACCAGTCCGCCCACGTACTATCTGCTCGGTCATGCACTTTTTCTGCTTATCGGACGCAACAATGCTTTTCCAATCACGCTCTCAATCATCCAGGCGACGATCAATGCGCTAGCGTTGTGGTGGTTCTTTATTTACACAGAGCGCCGCTTTAGCTCCCCTTTCATTCATTTGGGTCTTGTCTTCTTGCTGACTTTTCTCCCGGTCCGAGTGATCCATGCGACAGTACTTGGCACAGACTGGACGACGATTCCTGCGTTTGTGCTGCTGCTCTTTTGCTTCGATAAATTTCTGCGTGACGAGACCTCGACTCCGTTGAACGCGACGCTTTTTGGTTTGGCGTTGGCTCTGGCAGTCTGGCTAAAATACAGCTTTATGGCGCTCATTCCCGCCGTCTTTCTTGTTCTCGGCGGAATCTGCATACGCCGCACATGGGAACCAAGACGTTTCCTCGCAATTTGCGCCTTGAGTCTGACGCTTCCCTCAGCGCTGGCGCTTCATAGTTTTTGGGCAAGCAGCCGTGTCCATGGCTACAACACCGAGAAGCATTGGATTCCGAAGGGCGGAGCGCCCGGTCAACCTGAGATGAACTATAGCGATCTGCTTGGCGTTAAGTCTGCCGATCTAGCTCTTTTCAAAGCCCCAGAGTACTGGAGGAGCCCCGACCATAGAGCACCGCAATACTCGCACGAGGATATCAAGGTGGCACACAAACACAGCTACCTCGGTTTGTCGCATATGGGCGTTTTCACCGATACGATGAATCTTTTCCAGATTTTACCCCGCTCTCAGAGCATCGGCCGTTACCTTATCCCAGACTTCAAGGTTCGTCGGCCATGGAAGACCCCGGTAATGCAAGCTTCGGTGTCGCTGGGTGCGCTCTGGACGGTGCTCGCTTTGATCGGCACGGCTTGGCTTGTTTTCCGCGCGGCGAAAGACCTCTACAAGGGGGAACTCGAGCGCGAGGACGTGCTCGCTTTCCTCGGAGGCGCGTATTTTCTCCTCATGTTTCTCCCAATTCCCTTCACTGACCAGAGCGCGGGTAAAGGTTATTGGACGCCTCGCCTCATCCTACCGCCGCTGTTATTCTTTTTCTGTGCCGGGTTCCTTCTCATCGACAGAAAAATTGCGGGCGCATCAAAGACAATTCCCTGCATTCTATTGGCTTTGGCCGTTACGCAGAGCGCGATCGGGATCGTCATGCTGGCAGGGATTGATCTGACAGAGCCGCCGGTGACCGCATTTGAAGGTGGGCAAGGAAGTGGAAAAGGTCAGTTTGACGACCCACGCGCCCTTGCAGTGGACACTGTGGGAAATATCTTTGTCGCCGATACAGATAACGGGCGTATCGAGAAATTCTCGCCAAAGGGCACTTTCGTTGCGAGCATAGAAAAATTTGAAGCGCCGAATGGAATCGCAATCGATCGCGCGGGCAACATTTACGTCGCGGAAATAGGCTCCAAGCATCGCGTTCAGAAACTCGGACTTGACGGGACTTTCATCGCTGAGTGGGCGCCTGGATTATATGGGCCGCGAAAGATCGCCATTGGTCCTGATGATTCGATTTATGTCGTCGATTCGGGTCGCAATCGAATCGTGAAGTTCAGTCCCGATGGTCAGGTGCTGGCGACCTGGGGCAGCGGCGGAAGTGGCGATGGACAGTTCAAAGGACTTAGTTCGGTCGCGGTCGATGCTGCTAACAACAAAGTGTACGTTGCCGATCCGGTAAACAGCCGCATACAGGTCTTTGATTCAAACGGGAAGTTTCTGAACAAATGGGCAGTGCCCGAATGGGGACAGGGAGTGGGCTATGAAGACTTGGCCGTTGATTCCGAGACAGGCCGCCTGTACGCATCGAGCGCACACATGAGCACCATACTCGTTTTTGATCTTCAGGGGAACAGACTCGGGACCTTAATGCCGACGCCTCCAGACAAACTGGATGGTCCATCGGCGCTCGCGCTGGCAAAAGACAAACTCTTTGTCCTAAACACCACTTCTGCGCGAGTATCTGTGATCGTTCTGCAGAACAGGTAACACGAAGCCGCGATGAACAATATCCTCTTGAGACTAGGAGTCCCCGGCGTGGTTCAAAAGACCCTACGAATTTTGCTGTGCGTTGCTGCCGTCGTGCTCCTTTTTAGCTTCTACACCTGGGGCAATTCACAGAATCCACCAGGTTTCCAAGTCGACGAGTCAGCGACCGCCTACAACGCTTATCTCGTCTCCCGAACCGGCGCAGGCGAATTCGGTCCGCGGTTTCCCGTAATGTTCCAGCAGTACGCAGTCAGTAGCCCAACTTATATGAACCCCCTTGCGATCTATTTGTTGGCATGCACGTTCCGATTCCTTCCTCCAAGCATTCCCGTGGCACGAACGTTCGCTGCTTTCTGGATGTTCGCGGCGTGTTTACTGCTTGGCGCGTTGGCAACCCGCATTTCTGGCCAGCGTAAGATCGGTATCATCGTTGCCGGGAGTGCGCTACTGACGCCTTGGCTGTTCGAAGAGGGCCGATTGGTCTTCGATGCGCATTTGCCTGCTTTCACGATTGTCGTGTTCTTGCTTGCGGCTTACAGTATTCAATCCAAAGAAACGTGGAGCTGGCGAAACATTGCAATGGTCGCCGGCAGTCTCGCGTTAGTGACGTATGGTTATTTCAGCGGGCGCGCTTTGGCGCCGCTGTACGCGTTCGGATTACTCTTCTTAGCGACCACAAAACGCCGTCTCGTCGGTGTAGTCAAGATCTGGTTCGCCTACGGTGTCACATTAGTGCCCCTCCTTCTGTTCAATCGGTCTCATCCTGGCGTGCTAACAAAGCGACTCTGGGAAGTTACATACATTAGGTCAGACGTACCTTGGAAAGAACTTGGATCTCAGTTTGCTGAGTTCGTCAGGTGCTACTTGCAGGACCAGAGTTTGACTCCTTTGCTTATGACAGGAGACGGTCATTGGCCTCATCATGTGGAAGGTTCTGGTGGAG
>QHPG01000045.1 GCA_003219005.1 Verrucomicrobiota bacterium | reverse complement strand
CGGTTCCTTCCGCAATGCCATTAGCACGATGGTGTCGAGATCACCCTTGAGAGCCTTCGAGTTTCGAACGCCAGTCGGATCGAACTTCAAATCTTTGCCTCTGGCGACAGCGGTACTCGGCCGCGGCGGTTCGGTATCGGTGATTTCGCGCGCAACGTCTAACGGAGAACGGCTAGTGAAGCGATAAGGTGAACGCCCGACGAGCAACTCATACAGAATGATGCCCAGGGAATAGACATCACTTGCCGTAGTTACCGGCTCACCTCGGACCTGCTCCGGACTGGCATATTCCGGCGTCATCGGGCGCACACCCGTCATCGTCATCAATGCTTCCGCTCCACCTCCCGGCTGCAAAATTTTCGCGATGCCGAAATCGAGCAGCTTTGGTGTGCCTTCGCTCGTCACCAATATGTTCGACATTTTGATGTCGCGATGAATAACGGTGTGACGATGAGCATAACTGACTGCCGCGCACACTTCGCGGAAGAGCTTTAGTCTTTCGACGAGGGAAATCTTGTGGGCTGCACAATACTCGTTAATCGGGAGACCTGCGACGTACTCCATGACGAAGTAGGGCAATCCATCGTCCGTTGTTCCTCCATCGAACAGGCGCGCGATGTTCGGATGATCGAAACCGGCGAGGATCTGCCGTTCGTTGCGGAAATGGCGCAGCACCGCGTCGGTATCCATGCCGCGTTTGATCAGCTTGATGGCAACGCGCTTCTTATATTGCTCGTCGGCGCGTTCCGCCAAATACACGGCGCCCATGCCGCCGCGCCCGAGCTCGCGAACAATGCGATACGATCCGATCAATTCACCCGCTTGTAGTGTCGAGCCGTTGTCGCGAAGAGTATCATCCCCAAAAAAGAGGCTCGGCTGGTCAATGAAATTGCCGGCACGTTCGTGAGAGCTAAGCAGCGACTCCACTTCCCGACGCACTTCGGCATCGCTATTGCAATTCTCTTGCAGAAATGCCGCCCGCTGGCCCTGCGGAAGTTCGAGTGCCTGCTCGAACACCGCCTCAACTCTTTTCCAACGTTCTGGCGTCACGCTGCTTCGCTGATCTCGCGGTAGAGCCACGCTTTCGCCGTCTGCCATTGCCGATCAATTGTTCTCGGCGAAACGCCCATCACCTCCGCCGTCTC
Organism: Verrucomicrobiota bacterium; assembly: GCA_003219005.1. Taxonomy (GTDB): domain Bacteria; phylum Verrucomicrobiota; class Verrucomicrobiia; order Chthoniobacterales; family UBA10450; genus Udaeobacter. The sequence continues at coordinate 2,021 of QHPG01000045.1, read as the reverse complement.
GGGTACCGACAGACCGCTAAAGAATCGGAGCTCAACCATTCGGCTTTTTTCTGGGTCAATCGCCTCCAGCTTTTCTAGGGCGTCGTCCAAAGCGAGAAGGTTCACATCTCTCTGCGGCGCAGCGGCCATCTCGTCCGCGAGCGTGATGCGCTGTTCGGCGCCACCCCGTTTTGCTGCTTGCCGGGCACGCGCGTGGCTCACCAGAATCCGCCGCATCATCTGCGCCGCGACTGCGAAGAATTGCGCCCGGTTCTGCCATGCGGCCTCATGCTGTTTCATCAGGCGCAGATAAACTTCGTTCACCAGCGCCGTAGGTTGGAGCGTGTGGCCACTGCGCTCGTGGCTAAAGAAATTCATCGCTCTGCGGTGCAATTCGTCATAGACCAGCGGCAACAGTTTCTCGAGCGCCACCGCATCGCCTCCCCGACACGCAGCGAGCCACTGGGTAATTTCGTGCCGCTCCGGAAATGACGTCACAACCGCATCGGCCGTCGCGTTATCCGACTGTGACTCGTGCTGTTGACGCGCCTGTTTCATAAAGCAGCTCGTTAGGACTCCCGGCTGCATTTTTACACACGCATTGCGCTGAAAAACAGAAATTTCTTGGCGTGATTTTGCCCACGACTGCGCGTTAGCGGGTAAAACCAAATTCCTATGAAAACTAAACGCCTCTTATCGCTATGCGTGCTTGGCCTCGTGTTAACTACGTTCGTGGCCGCGGTTTCAGCCGCTGAGTTCTACGGGATCGTCGATAGCTTCGGTAAAAAGCCACGCAACGCCTATCTGGATGTCAGCGTCGATACGACGGTGTCGTCGGGGCCCGTGGACGTCTCTTTCAATGTTTACAACGCACAGGGCGGGCAAGTCGGTCTCTTCTCGCTTACCACCAATGGAAACGGATTCGTCAGCACCACTTCGTTCGCGAATCTCTTCAACCTGACCGGCGGTCAGCCAATGCTTGTCCGAGCAAGGACGCCGGACTCAGCCGTCACGAGTGCGGCAACACTCCACATCGACTCGCTCGGCGCGCCCATGATCATTGGCCTCACCCCCGTGAGGAGGCGCTCGGATGGGACCAGTCTCTCTCAGGGTACGCAGTTTGCCATCGCCCTCGGCAATTTCCGGTCGGCATCGCTCCTGGTTGGGAACGTTTCGGGGTCGGACATAGAAGTGGACGTTTTTAAGGGAAGTCAGGGCGCAAACGGATTCGGTATTTTCAGTAATCCACATCTTGCCCCCAACGCCATCTGGAAGGTCAATCTGACCCAAAACGAGGCTCTTTCGAATCTGATCGTGCACGCCAGCGGCCCGGTCATCATGCAGGCCGTCATCGACGACGGGCAAACCATTCAGTCGTTCATGGTCCTCCCCGCGCAGTAAAGGCCGCTTCTGAACAGCTGCTAAACGGCGCTCCTCTCATTCGCTCACAAAAGCGCGGAAAAGGACAAAAATTTGTTGGCGCGATTTGCGGTCAGTCTGCGCGTTAGCGGGTAGAGGCAATTTCTATGAAGACAAAACTAACAACAATTCTTCTCCCTGTTTCCATGCTGGCGTTTCTGGTCGCGATTGCGCCTGCCGCGCGCGCCGCGTTCGGCGTCAGTTTCAGCACTGCGGTCGATACCTCAACCACAATCCTCGGCGGCACCGGCACCTTCACCGATTTTCCCACTGCGCCGGCGATCAGTTACGGCAACATCGCTTTTATGGGGCTAGGCTCGGGCGGACAAATAGGCCTGTATCTGAAATTATCGCAGTATTCCATTCCGACCGATCCGTACAAGGTGATGGCCGACCTGAATACGCCTATCCCCGGCGGCACCGGCAACTTCACCGACTTCGCTCTGACTAATCTTAGTCTTAGCGATACCAGCCTTACTTTTATCGGCAGCGGCTCCGGCGGTCAATTGGGTGTTTACGTTGCGAACCCTAGCGATCCATATCGCGTCGTAGCTAACCTGAGCACGCTCATTCCTGGCGGCAGTGGCTACTTCACAAACTTCATTCCAAACGATCCCTACCGG
>QHPG01000044.1 GCA_003219005.1 Verrucomicrobiota bacterium | reverse complement strand
TGTAATTTTGGCTCGGCCGTGAGCTCCATTTGTCGAACGTCTTTCACCACTCCGACAATCTCCAGCCACGGCCGACGGTTGCCAGATGAACCCGGTTTAAGCCGTTTCCCAATTGGATTTTCGCCGGGCCAGAAATGGCGTGCAGTTTTTTCGCTAATGACGACCACCCCGGGCGAGTCAGCTCTGTCCCGCTCCGTAAATTCGCGCCCCTGCAGCAACTGAATTCCCATCGTAGCGAAATAACGCGGACTGATCACGCGCGTGACGACGTCAGGCCGCTGGTCCGGCGGCGGATCGGGGCGACCCTCAATGCTGATCGTGATCGAGTCGCCGTTATAAGTTAAGGGGAGATTGCTGGCGACAGCTGCCGATTTGACGCCTGGCAGCGTTTCGACACGCCGGACCAGTTCAGTATAAAAAGCTGAACGCCGCGCCCGATCGGAGTACTTCACTTCGGGGAGTTCGACCTTCATCGTCAACAGGTGGTCGGTGCGAAATCCAGGATCAACATTGCGCAAACGGACGAAGCTGTTGATCAAAAGTCCCGCGCCAATCAACAATATGAACGAAACCGCTACCTCACTGATCACGAGCAACCCGCGAATGCGATTGCCACGACTTCCTGAAACAGACTCCCGGCCGCCTTCTTTCAATGTTTCATTTAAATTGAAATTCGACGCTTGTGCCGCCGGCGCTAAACCAAAGATCAATCCCGTTACTAGTGAGACGGCAACGGTAAAGATCAGGACCCTGGCATCGACTGTAATGGCTTGCGCCTGAGAGATGGTTTCGGGAATAAAACCTTTCAGCAGCTTTATCCCCGCGACCGACAATAACAATCCAGCGACACCGCCCAATCCTGCGAGCAAAACACTTTCGGCGAGAAATTGCCGCGTTAGACGGGATCGGCTCGCGCCGAGTGCAACGCGCAGCGCAATTTCTTTTTGCCGTACTGCGGCTCGCGCTAGGAGCAGGTTGGCGACATTCGCGCACGAGATCAAAAGAACAAACCCGACAGCGCCAAGCAGCACAAGCAAGGCTGGTTTGATATTTCCCACGACGTGTTCGTGCAGCGGAACGACCACGGCGCCGATTCGAGTGTTGAATTCCGGATATTGCTGTTGCAGGCGAGCGGCGATGGTATTCATCTCCGCCTGCGCCTGCTGCAGACTGATGCCACGCTTGAGGCGCCCAACAACCTCGAGGTAATGGTTTCCTCTATCGGTCCCTTCCTTTGGCGTGAACGCGATCGGCACCCAAAGCTGATCCTCCCGGCTGGGAAACTGGAATGTCGGCGGCATCACGCCGGCGACCGTGTAGCTCTCGCCGTTCAACATGACCGCTCGCCCGATGATGCTTCGGTCGGCGCCAAACCGGCGTTGCCATAACCCATGGCTCATGATGACCACACGATTCGCGCCCGCTTTATCTTCTTCACGCAAAAACGCGCGGCCTAACTGCGGCTCAACTCCGAGCAGATGAAAAAGGCTGGCCGAGACACGCCGGCCATCAATTCTTTCCGGCTCCCCGACGCCGGTCAGGTTGAAGCTCTGAGGCGCAATCGCCGCCATGTCTTCGAAAACGTGATTCTGATCGCGCCAGTCGATGTAGTTGGCCACCGCCGGCGTGTTGCGCGGAAATCCTTGATGTGTGGCCTCCTCCCAGACCATCACCAGCCGGTCAGGATATTTGTAAGGCAAAGGCCGCAACAGAACCGTATTGATCACGCTAAAAATCGCGCTGTTCGCGCCAATTCCTAATGCCAGAGCAATTACGGCAACGATCGTAAAACCCGGATTCTTCACCAGCATTCGGAACCCGAAACGCACGTCTTGCCAAACTTGCTCCGGCCATATCCAGACTCGCTGTTCGCGCGCGATTTCCTTGATCTGTTCCAGCCCGCCAAATTGCCGGAGCGCCGCGTTCCGAGCCTCATCAGGCGACATGCCCGCGGCCAAATTGCGCTCGATCAATCCCTCAAGATGTTGTCGGATCTCCTCCGACATTTCGGCGTCGCGCCGTTTCTTTTGAAACAGGCCGATCAATCGGGAAAACCAGCCACGGAGCCGTGTCATAAAATTCAACCCGCGGAGAGAACGAGATTGATGCCCTCTGTAATTCGCCCCCAATGCTGCTGTTCTGCTGCCAACTGCTTGCGGCCCGCGGCCGTCAGCTTGTAATACCGCGCTTTACGATTGTTCTCTGATACCCCCCACTCCGCTTTAATCCACCCCTGCGCCTCCAAACGATATAGCGCGGGATAAAGTGAGCCTTGCTCTACACGAAGGATATCCTGCGACATTTGCTGAATGCGATCAGCGATAGCGAGGCCATGCCTCGGATCGTGCTGCAGAGCTTTCAAGATCAACATGTCGAGCGTGCCGTAAACGAGGTCTGGTTTTTCTTTGGCCATATTTGTTCTCCTAGACAGTCTTGGTGAGCGAACTGTTCAACCTTTCACCTAGACTGTCAAGGGGAGCTTTCCTCCGGCCTAAAAGAAAAGCAGTCTCGCCGCGAGTGGGCAGAAGCCGGAGAACGGGCTAATCCCAAATTCGCACATCGACAATCATGCCAGCTTGAAAGGACTCGCCTACTGCGACGCGCAACAGCGCATTCGACTGGCTCAGTCCGAAAAGGGCATGTGATTCCTGGCGACCAATCGGAGTAAAAGTGCCGTGTTCGACCTTCCCGCGAATGTAATGGGGCCGATCGCTGTCGTTCGTTAGATCAAGGCTCAACTTCGTTGGGACTTTGGGCAGATCGAAATTCGTTGCTCCCATCGTTTTCAAAATTGCAGGTCGCACGAATTGCAAAAATGTGACAAACGCTGACACCGGATTACCCGGCAAACCAAACACGGCGCACTCGCCAATCTTGCCAAACAGGAATGGCTTGCCCGGTTTGATCGCCACCCGCCAGATAGCGATCTGCGCTCCAAGGTCGTGCAACGCATCCTTCACTAGGTCATGCTCCCCGACCGAAACCCCGCCGCTGATAATGAGAATGTGGTTCTTGATCCCGCGCTTGATCGCTTCGTGCAAGGACTCGCGGTCGTCACGACAATGCTCCACGGAATCTACGACCGCACCGCAGCGTTTCAGCAATCCATTAAGTAACGCCGAGTTACTTTCATAAATTTGCCCCGGCTCAAGCCTCCCGCCGGGCGTTACTAATTCATCTCCGGTGGAGAGGATCGCGGCTTTCACTTCGCCGCCGACAGTCACATCGGCGAAACCTTGAGAAGCCAGCAGCGCAGTTGTTGCGGAGCGAATTCGCTCGCCCTTCGTCAGAATCATCTGGCCTTCGGCCAGATCGCAACCGCTTCGCCTGATGAATTCGCCAGCTTCGACATCTACGTTTATGACAATCTCCGCACCGTCACGGGTTACGTCTTCCTGCATGACAACGGCATCCGCTCCGGCAGGTACCGGTGCGCCCGTGAAAATCCGGACCGCTTCGCCATGAGAAACGCAGAGGCGCTTGTCACGACCAGCTGGCTGCTCGCCAATCACGCGCAGTTGTTGGCCTTTCTTGCACGAGCTCGCAACGACCGCATACCCATCCATTGCAGAATTATTGAACGGCGGCAGCGGCAGCCGCGCGAAATGATCTT
>QHPG01000043.1 GCA_003219005.1 Verrucomicrobiota bacterium | reverse complement strand
TTACTTTGCTATTACGCCGTGAATGTAGGAGAGGCCTCCTTGGCACGCCCTAGCAAAGCGAAGGAGGGGGTGCCGCAACCACCTTTGACTTACAAAGAGGCGCTCGCCTGGCTTTACCGCCTTCAGCGCTTCGGCATCAAGCTTGGCTTGGAAAACATCCGGCGACTCCTTGCAGAGTTGCATGTGGATCTTCGCGGAACTCGCGTTATCCACGTCGCTGGCACCAACGGCAAAGGCTCCGTCTGTGCTATGATCGATTCGATCTGCCGCGCGCAAGGATATCGCACCAGCATGTTCATATCCCCTCACCTCGTCACGTTCCGCGAACGGATTCACGTAAATGGCGAAATGATTTCCGAAGATGCGGTTGCCAACAGCTTGACCACGATTCGGAATTTAGTCGGCGATTGGGACCCGCATCCGACCTTTTTCGAAGTGACGACCGCCCTCGCGCTAAAATATTTTTCCGAAGTAAAGCTCGATGTGGTCATTCTTGAAACTGGCATAGGCGGGCGCCTCGATGCGACCAACGCCATTCAGTCCGATGTTTCGGTCATTACACGAATCGACTTCGATCACGAACAATGGCTGGGAAACACGCTCGCGGAAATCGCGAGTGAAAAAGCAGGAATCATCAAGCGGGGAGTCCCTGTTGTTGCTTCGCCGCAGCGACCCGAAGCCGAAAAAGTCATTCGCGCGCGAGCTGCCGAATGCGAAGCACCGTTGAAATTTGTGCCAGAACCTTACGACCGATCGCCAATTGCTCTGCGTGGTGATCACCAAAAACAGAATGCCGCTCTTGCGATTGCAGCAATCGGCGCTGCGAAGATCGCAATCGACGAGCAAGCGATCGCGCGCGGACTTGCCAGGATCGACTGGCCTGCTCGTTTTCAAATGTGGGACAAGCGCACGATCATTGATGGCGCGCATAATCCTGCTGCCGTATGCGTGCTTGCACAAACGTGGCGCGAAATTTTTGGGGACCAAAATGCCACGCTCGTCCTCGCAGTTCTCTCCGACAAAGATTTGCGAGGCGTCTGCGAAGCGCTTGCGCCAATTGCTGACTCAGTTCTTCTTCCCAAGATGCGCAGCGAACGCGCTGCAGATCCTGAGGAGCTGGCGAAAATTTTCGAAAACGTTGTTTCTGTTTGTAGGGCAGGCGCTTCCCCTGCCGGCAACCGGAGCGGCTGCCGTACAATCTCCATCACTCAATCCGTCGGTGAAGCGCTCAATCTCGCCCGTGCGAAACCAACTCCGATTTTGGTCACCGGCTCGCTTCATTTCGCCGGCGAAGTTCTCGCTCACCTCCGCGGTAAACCAAGTGCCTTCGAAGAATGCGCGCAATGATCCTTCAATCACCACGAAGGACACGAAGTTCACGAAGAGCAAAAATATAATTCTCCTTCGTGATCTTCGTGGTTGGTTAGGTTGTTTCGATCCGCGGAAATAACGGCACCGGTTTGCCGACGACGTGCCCATCCGGCAATTTTCCCCACTCTGCGTCTGCGAGTGAAAACCGTTCTTCTTTTCCGCTCAACTCCATCTTCCAATTCAGTTGATCGAAGATCCCGTGCGCCGCTTTTGGCAAGACCGGCGAAATCAGAATACCCAGGATTCGAAGAGCTTCTGCGCAATCGTACAGAAGGTCTTCCAGAAATTCACGATCTTCTGCTCTTGATGACTTAGCTAACTTCCATGGCGACCGAACTTCGATAAAACCATTGAGGACAGACGCAAGATAAAGCGAGCGTTCGGTCATCACATCGGGGCGGGCCGCAGCCTTTGTTGCCTTGTATTCATTTAGCAACTGCTTGTATCCATCGATAGCATCATCAGGCAATTTCAAGTCCTCACTCAGTCTTTGTAGGCGGCCGTCTCGATATCGATGCGTCATGTTCAGCGTGCGGTTGAGTAAATTGCCGAGATTGTTCGCCAGATCGGCATTGTAGCGCTCGACGAGCCGTTCCTCAGAAAAGTCCGCGTCCTTGCCGGTGGCGATGTCGCTCATCAAATAATAGCGCAGCGCGTCGGCGCCGTATTTATCGGTAAGCACAAATGGATCAACGATGTTGCCGACGCTCTTACTCATCTTTGCGCCGCCGAGATTCCACCAGCCGTGAGCGAGCAACTGAGGCATTTGGTCATCTGGGAATCCGATCGCGTGCAGCATGATGAGCCAGTAGATGCCGTGCGCAGGAACCAGAATGTCTTTCCCGATAATTTGCAGCGCAGGCCATTTCTCGGAGAAAGTTGATGGTTGAGAGTTGAAAGTTGAGAGAGCCGGATCGTAGCCGGCGAAGCTGATGTAGTTCGTTAGCGCGTCGAACCAGACGTAGGTGACGAAATCCTTGTCGAATGGAAGCTCGATTCCCCAATCGAGCCGTGATTTCGGACGGGAAATGCAAAGATCGCCGGTGAGCCGCTCAACTGCGTTGCGCAATTCTTTCTGGCGAAAATTGGGAACGACTGCGTCATTGCGATTATCGAGATACCGAAGCAACCAGTCTTTGTGCTGGGAGAGCTTGAAGTAATAATTTTCTTCCTCTCGAAATTCGACCTGTCCCCACTCAGGTCCAAATTCACCATCAGCACCACGTTCTTTGTCCGTGAGGAATTGTTCCTGCCGGACTGAGTAATAGCCGGCTTGTTTGTCCTTGTAGATTTGACCCTCATCGAATAGCCGCTGCAAAATTCCTTGAACGACTTTCTTGTGACGGCCGCTGGTCGTCTCCGCCCAGTCGTCGTATTGCAGATTCAGTTTCTTCGAGAGGTCGACCCATTTTTGCGTAATGCCCGTTACGAATTCAGCTGGAGGAATACCGGCCTTCGCAGCGGATTGCTGGACCTTCTGGCCGTGTTGATCCACGCCGGTCAGGAAAAACACATTTTCACCTTTGAGCCGATGATACCGCGCAATCACGTCGGCCAGCACCATCTCGTAAGCGTGCCCGACATGCGGCGACGAGTTCGTGTAATAGATGGCTGTAGTGATGAAAAATGTCTTCGGCATTGGCTCCGAGATATTGCGGGCGCGCAAGCCGACACGCAACCGGCAACTGTAGCCACGCGCCTGTGGCGCGTACCGTGCGACGGTCCACAGGGCCGTGGCTACAATCTAATTCTGCGCAAAGTTGTCGAGTTGCCCTTACGAAACGCGCACTTTTTTCCAGACGCCGCCTTGTTCTTTCCAGTTGTAAAGCGGTTTGCCGTTGATCTTATGCACGGAAGTCTCTGTGACCGTCATGCTTCCCGGTTGTCCGGCCATGAAGAAATCAATGTCGTAAATTGTGCCGTCGGCAGCTTTCATATCGACGCAGGCGAAATATTTGCCGCCACCGAGATTTGATAATCGGTCGTCATGAACTTTGATCAAATCGAGCGCCAGATTTTTGGCTCGGTAGTTGACGTGGAACTTTTTGTCGGCGGCTCTTCTCCGTTCGCTATCGATATGTCTTTTGATCCCGCGAGAAATTTCGGCGTTGCTCACTTCTCTTGTCTGGAGGTTGATCTGCGGAGAACTCGATGTTGGCGCCGACGGGACCTGCATTGTTGGTTGCCGCAGGGGCACCGGATGTTGTCCCAGAACGAGAAGCGGCAAACCCAGTATTAGTAACAAGGAAGCGGATATCG
>QHPG01000097.1 GCA_003219005.1 Verrucomicrobiota bacterium | reverse complement strand
CCTCCGTGCGGAACTTGTCGAGCTCGAAGCGCTTCAGCACCCCTTTAACGAGATCCATCTGCCCATCGAACTGGAAGTGTTCTTCCTGGGTCCAGTAAACGACCGTTCCATAATCGAAGGAGCGAAAGCCGATCGAACGTTCCGACTTTGGCACCAATGTACCATAAACATAGCGCGAGATCGTGGCGTTGAGCACACAGCCGCCGCGCGTATCGGCATAAGGTGAGACATCAGTACCGCCCCCGCAAAAGCTTAGCCGCAGAGGCGCACGAGCGCGCACCAATCTTATTTGCTTAAGAAAATTACGAGGTTGCGCAGTCATGATAGATCGGCGTAGGCAAGTGGTTTCCCCTCCATATCTCCCGGAACCGGCAGGCCAAACAACTGCAAAATCATGGGTGCAATATCGATTATACGAAGCCCGTCGATTCGGCGTCCACCTGGCAGATCGCCGTTAGCTGACCTGAAAAGGAAGATGCCGTTCTCCGCGTGGTTGGCCCCGTCTGGCCCTGTGTCATTTTCGAAAGTGTGTATTTTTCCGCCGCCAACCGTGCCAACGGAGCGCCAGTAAAGACCGCCAAAATAAACGATCAGATCTGGGGCCACACCGCGCACCTCTTTGTACAGTTCCTCCGGCCGGAAAACCTGCGTGCCGATTTCCTGTCCGTTTTCATCCGCAATTGCTTTGAGTCCGGCGCTCAGCTCATCACGCACTTTTTCATAATCCCCTGGTGCAATGGTTCCGTTTGGCTCGCGGCCTGCGACGTTGAGAAAGACACGCGCATAATATCCGCCGTCGCCCCATGCTTTCGTCCGGGACCAATCAATTTTGACTTTAGAGAGCGGTGTTGCGCGGGCAGGCTTTTCGGCGAGAGCCAGGTAGCCATTTGCAATCAGCCATTCGTTAACGCAGATACCGCCATCCATCCGCTTGGCACCGTGATCAGAGACCACCAGCACATTCGTCCCGTCATCTGCAAATGCGAGCAACTCGCCGATTTCACGGTCCACTTCTCTGTAGTAGTCGTGAATCGCGTTCTCGAATTTGTTGCCGGGCACGTAGAAGCGATGAGCCGGGTCCATATTGTCCCACAACGCATGGTGGATACGGTCTACGCCCATCTCAACCATCATGAAAAAATCCCAATCTTCCTTCGCTAGCAAATGCCGCGCGAGCTGGAAGCGCTTCCGGGTCATCTCATAAATATCGGCCAGAATCTTCTCCTTGTTGCCGGATCGAAAATCACGCACATCCAAAATATATTCGCCAACCACCCGCTCAATCTCCTGTTTGAGTTCAGGCGGATGCGTGTATTGGCAGGTCGTGTCCGGAGTTAGAAAGTCTGTTATCATTAAGCCATTCAGGGGGCTTGGTGGGTATGTTCCCGGCACGCCTATGACAATGGAGCGTTTTCCACTGCGCGAGAGGATATCCCAGAGCCGGTCTTCTTTAATTGCAAGCGAGTTGGCGATAGAATACCGGTCGTAAGAGTGATCCGCGCGGTTTCGGAACCCGTAAACTCCAAGCCGGCCAGGACTCTTGGAGGACATCATCACCGACCATGCCGGCACTGTAATGGGCGGATCGCACGAGCGAAGCGGTCCATGCAGTCCACTCCGGCAGATCGACTTCAAGTTTGGCAAATCATCAAGCCAGCGATCGAAAATCAACTCAGGCGCTGCGCAGTCCAGTCCAATCACCATGACTCGCCTGCGCGCTTTTTCCGGACCGGTCCCTAAGGTCCGGTCCCGCACGTCGCGCGAGGATTGACCTGAAAACATTTTTTCCAACATTATACTCTCTAGTGCGTCGCCGACGACGCGCAGATGCGCGCGCCTCCGGCGACGATCTCAAAATAATGCGCTCTTGATTCTCAATCTTTGTGACAAGAAGCAGTTCGCTTCGCGTTCAGGCCAGTTCTTCATTAAGTCCGATGAAGCCTTCACGCTCTAAATGTAGGATAATTTCCTGCGCAGCTTCTTCGGGTGTGAACTCGGCGGTATCGATTACCACTTCAGCATCGGTTGGCTCCTCGTAGGGGTCTGAAATGCCGGTAAATTCCTTGATAATTCCAGCCCGCGCCTTCGCGTAGAGACCCTTGCGATCGCGCTGTTCGCATATGTCAACCGAGGTCGAGAGATGCACCATAATAAATCCGCCAACTGGTTCGATCATAGCGCGCACATGTTTGCGAGTGGAGTCATACGGCGCGATCGGAGCGCAAATTGCAATGCCGCCATTTTTGGTGATCTCGGAAGCAACGTATCCGATGCGGTGAATGTTGAGGTCTCTATGTTCCTTGGAAAAGCCAAGTTCTGAAGAAAGATGCTTGCGAACCAGATCGCCATCCAAAAGCGTCACTGGTCTGCCGCCCACTTCAAGAAATTTGCTGACGAGAACGCTGGCAATCGTTGATTTACCGGCGCCGGAGAGGCCAGTGAAAAAGACTGTCAGGCCCTGTTTGTGCCGTGGTGGGAAACTGCGCCGTAGTTCCTGTACGACGTCGGGATAGGTAAACCATGCGGGAATGTCGCGCCCTTCATTTAATCGCTGACGCAATTCTGTGCCGGAGAGGTGCAAAACGTGTGTACCCTTGGGAACTTCGTTCTCCGGAAAATACTTATCTTCATCTTCCACATAGACCATCATGCTAAACGGAACCATGCTTACGCCGATATCAGCTTCGTGTTTCCGGAATAATTCTTGAGCTTCATACGGGCCGTAAAATGGCTTTCCGTCTGCGTCTTTGCCTGGGCCGGCGTGATCGCGTCCCACGATGAAGTGTGTGCAGCCATGATTCTTGCGAATCAAAGCGTGCCAAATCGCTTCCCGTGGTCCACCCATGCGCATGGCGAGCGGCAACAAGGAAAGCTTTGCCGTCCCATGCGGATACTTCGCGAGCAGCAGTTGATAGCATCGGACACGCGTGAAGTAATCTACGTCGCGAAGCTTGGTCACCCCAACCGATGGATGGAGCAGCAGGTTCGCTTCAACCTGTTTGGCTGCGCGGAGAGTCAATTCCACGTGCGCGCGATGCATGGGATTACGCGTCTGAAATGCCACGACCCGGCGCCAACCCAGCCGGGCGAATTCGACCCGCAATTCAGCCGGGGTTAAACGGAGATTCTTGAAATCGTAATGCGACGGCGGCTGGAGACCTTCGATGCGACCGCCCACATACCATGGGTTTTCTTTGTTCAGCAGATAGTTCACCCCGTGGTGAACCGGGCTAGTGGTATTAAAAACCATCTTTGCTTCAGCTTTACGATCCGGCTCCCACACGTCTTCGACGTGCAGCACTGCCAGCATTACTCCCTCTGCATCCCGCAGCGCGATCTTGCTGCGTCCTTGCTTCAGGCTTTTGGCGAAAGACTCGGAGACATCGAGCGTGATCGGAATCGGCCAGAGAACGCCGCTCGTCAGCCTCATATTGTGGCAGACCCCTTCGTAATCTGCCTTGGTCATGAAGCCCCGTAAGGGAGAGAAGCCCCCGTTTAGCAGCAGTTCGAGATCGCGGATGTGGCGGGCTGTCAAATCCCACGAAGGGAAGTCCCTCGATTGGGCTTTTAGTTCCGCCTCCCTTTCGGCGTCTACAATGAGATTAATGAGTTCGCCCCCGTGTGGAGGAATTAGATGACTGTGGGTTGTTGAAGTGTCCAAGTTCGTAAATATTCTAAATTTTCAGGTAATATGTTGCAACGTCATCTGCTTGATAAGACTGGCGGAAGATAGCGATTGCTATGGCGAATGAAACAATTCGAATTCCGTCAGCGCTCTTCGCAGCAAAACTCCATGCCTGGGCTGCCGAGGGATGAACATCGCCATCTCATCCAGTTATGTCATGGAACAAGAATCGCGTGTGCATTGCGGGTTGAGGCCGAAGTTAAACAAGCAAACATTTTACATTGTAACTGTGATATGCAAATCAATTTCCCGTAAATCACAACTCGACCGGATATTCGTCAGGATATCACTTTAGATGTCGCAGCGCCATTTCGCCAAGCCATGTTTGATGAGCCCGTTTCCGCTTGAGCATCTTACGGAATTTGAGCATGGCAGGCGAAGGCTGGTGCTCGCTCTCCCATTCCGATCGGTTCGCGCCACCACCCAGAGCGCGCTCTCTTGTGGGAACCCAACTCGCCCATCGGAACGAACGAAGAACGGATGGTCGCGCAATCCTAATCCACAGGCGAGTGTGCGGATCAATCTTCTTGACGAAGAGCGATTGCCGCAACTGTCTCGGCCGGGGGTCAGCAAGCATTTTGCGTCTCCTAGCCCGAAGGTCGAAAAGATAGCGGCGGCCTCAGAATGTGACGACGATATGCATCGCGGCGGTGAGCATGTCGTGTATTATTGAGAGAGCGATCGTAGCGGAATTTAAAAAGATAAAAACTGTGCGTTTAATGGAAGTTGTAATTTCGCTCTTCCGGAGGTCAGACATCCGCGCGCGTTAGACTTCACCCGCGGCACTCGAATTCGCAATGCTCGAGGTGTACCTTTAAGCTGCCTGGCTTTTTACACGGTGAAACGCACAGCCCAGTTGTATTTGATCATTGTCAGTATTGTCGGTTGTGGAATCTTCTTCATTTTGCAATTGGGGAGTCAACTTCCTCAGCCGGTTTCTCGACTCTCAACTGAACCAGCAGCAGTAACTGCTCCGTACTCGACGGACGTTAGCAACTCTTCTTTCTTCGCTTCAGTGGAGTCTAACTTGCGGCAGAATGCGACCAATCCGCTAAGCCGACTTTTTCTACAGCTCCTTATCATCATTGGCGCTTCTGGTGTGGTTGCCTGGATCTTCACCCGCTGTGGACAACCCGCAGTCATAGGAGAGATGGTGGCGGGCATCCTTCTAGGCCCGTCGCTCTTCGGCCTGCTCGCACCCAACGCATTTCAGTTCATATTCGCTGCGTCATCCCTGGATGCACTAAGGCTCTTGAGTCAGATCGGGATATGCCTGTTTCTGTTTGCCGTGGGCATGGAACTGGACATGTCGGAGGTGCGACACAAGGCGCAAACTGCGGTGGTCGTCAGTCATTCCAGCATCGTCATTCCCTACTTTTTGGGCGTAACTCTAGCGTTGTTCTTATACAGCCACCTTGCGCAACCCGGAGTCTCATTTCTTGCCTTTGCTCTG
>QHPG01000096.1 GCA_003219005.1 Verrucomicrobiota bacterium | reverse complement strand
ACACCCGAGGACTGATGGAACTCATCGCCCTTAATATCGGTTATGACATGGGCATCCTTTCACAGCGCATCTTTACCATGCTTGTGATCATGGCTCTCGTCACTACTGTCATGACGGGACCACTGGTCACTTTTTTTGGGAGAACACGAGGGATGGCTGCAGCGTGATCCGCCGGTAATACTCGCGAGTTGGAGGACGGTCTCATCACGACGATTGACGGCACATTCATGGCGGGCGTCAACGGCGACAAACCTGGAATCATCATGAAAGCGCATTCTGCGATCGGCGATTTCTACCGGCAGGAATTCTCTCTCGACAATGCCGAGGATTTTGCGGAAATGCTCAGCCTCAACGAAGTCCTCACCGCGCACGCTGGCACTCAATCATTGCCTGAAATCAGAAGAAACGATCATTGGAGCCCGATCTTCTCGAAGACAAATTCTACGCGCCGGGGGTAGGAAACATCTTGACGGTTGACGTAAACAGTGGCGCGAGGTCGGAACTTGTGCGGTTATCAGGGCGCAATAAGAAAAGCGATTTCTAGCGCGATCCTGTGAAGCGGAGCAAGGCCAAGGCTGGTGCGGCGTGATTTCGATGATTTTGTGTGCTCATCGCTGCGGAAACATTTGAATTGCGCGAGAATTGCAACTTTTGGAAGTAACATGTTTGTTACCTTTTCATAGGTAAAAAGGCGTCTTAACTTGGTTGCGGGATTAAACTGAACGAGGATAATAAAAATAAAACATGAAATCAATGAAGAATAAATTCGTATACCTTACTCGTATCGCTTTGGTGATAATCGCGGTCGTAACCACACTAATTTTGTTCCCGACCTTAAGGGCTGCGCCGACCACGCGCGGTTGCGCAACGCCGGTGATCGAACAATATGGAGTCGGGCACAGTCCTTCCGGAGATACTCCGTTAAGATGGAGAGCTTTTATCCCACACGACGGTCAAATACACCCAGCGATAATTGTTATTCACGGTGGCCATTTCAATGCTGGTGATTTTACGGACTTACAAACGGATCAAGATTTGGTTTGCGCTGGTTTTTGCGTTTTCGACATCGAATATCGTCTCGCGCCTCCCGGAAGAGTTCGGGGACAAGGCCGCGACCTCGGCCATTATCCAGAGCAGACCGATGATGTGGCTACGGCGATTCGGGCCGCAAGGAACCCAGCGCCAACGTCGGTGGCGTTTGGCAGAGTTAACGGCAGGGTAGGCGCTGTTGGCGGGAGTGCTGGTGCCTCGCATGCTGCCTACTGTGCTGCGGGTCCGACCCTCGGAGGCGACCAGTTGGACGCTGCCGTGCTCCTAAGCGGAGCATACGATTTTCACGATCCGGCTTCGCTTATCGATACCAGGTGCGCAACGTTTGGCGCAGACGTTCGCAATTACGTCGGTTGCTCGCCAGGCCCTGCTTGCGACGGTAACGGAGGGTTGCTCGATCTGGCTTCGCCTTATCGGAGGTTTACCAGCTCTTCTTCGCCGGTTCTTATTATCGCGAGCAATCTCGATCCGATGCCGCCGAATCAGTATACGACCTTAGTGAACAAAGTGGCGCAGGTACGTGTGCCAGGTTGTGGTCAACTTCTTATAACAGAAAGCCCGGGGCCAGATGGATGTACTGGACATTCCTTTGAGTTGTGGCCGGATGTTAGAGATCAGGCGATTGTGTTTCTCAATACGTTTTTATAGGTTCCGGCTACGAGTGCGCCACTCGCCGAGTAACAATTGCAAAGCATAAACGCCGGCGCGAGGCCAGAACTTGTGCGAATTATCAGGGAGCCATAAAAAACCTGCTCCGGCGAGGCGACACCCATCGGCAGTGCCAAAGCTTGGACCTGTGTCACTATCAAGCCGAGTCATTGCTTGAAACTCTTCGACAGGATGTGCAAATGCGTCACGGTCGAATCCCGCCAGGACCTATTGGAAAACGGGATACGCGGCTTTCTGTTTCTGGTCAAGTGTGAGGCGAGCTCGCTGCGAGAAACAACGTGATGTAAAGGGAAGTCCCGGTTGTTATACGGGTGCACCGTTGTAGGGTCGTCCGCTCTCAAACGAACCCGCCTTCTCGATGATGAAACGCACGGCCGTTTATTACTTCTTCATGGTCACTGCCGTGGGCTTGGGCATCTTCTTCATCCTGCGGGCGGGAAATCAACTCCCTGCGCCGGCTCTTCCACTTTCCGCAGAATCTAGCTTCCAAATCGCTCCCCATCTAGCTGGCGCTGGCGACTATTCGTTTTCCGCTTCGGTGGAATCCAGCCTGCGGGACAATGCCAACGATCCATTAACACGGCTCTTTCTGCAGCTCTTCGTTGTGATCACGGTTTCTTATCTGATTGCCTGGATCTTTACGCATTTTGGGCAACCGGCGGTGGTAGGGGAAATGATGGCGGGCGTTCTTCTCGGTCCATCCGTTTTCGGTTTTCTGGCACCTGGTGCGTTTCAGTTTGTTTTTGCTACCTCGTCCTTCGGCGCGCTGAGGCTTTTTAGTCAAATTGGGGTCTGTCTGTTCATGTTTACCGTCGGTATGGAAATGGATGTGGCGGAGCTGCGCCGCAAAGCGCACACAGCAATCGTAGTCAGCCATGCCAGCATCATCGCTCCCTATTTTCTCGGCGTGCTGCTGGCGTTATTCCTCTACAGCCACCTCGCGCAGCCTGGGGCGTCATTTACTGGCTTTGCCTTGTTTATGGGGATTTCCATGAGCGTCACCGCTTTCCCTGTGCTCATCCGGATCTTGCAGGACCGGGCTATCCTCAGGACTTCGCTTGGTCGCACTGCAGCCGCCTGCGCCGCGGTGGGAGATGTAACTGCATGGGGCGTGCTTGCATTTGTGGTAGCTATTGCGCGGGCAGCCAGTGTTGGCGCCGTGACCCTTAGTCTTGGTCTGGTGTTGGTCTTTGTCGCGCTCATGCTACTCGTCATCAAACCAAACCTGCCAAGCTGGATTGCGCAGCCGGCGCTAGAGCGTCCCAACCCAAGTAAGGCTGTGCTGGCTGTCGTTTTTGGAATCGTGCTTGCCGCTGCGTTGAGCGCGCAACTTATCGGGAGCCGGGCGCTATTCGGGGCCTTTCTGGCAGGAATAGTGATGCCCACAGCAGGCGGCTTCCGCGACAAGTTAGTCGTACGGGTCGAAAACTTAAGCTCCGTCCTGCTCTTGCCGGTATTCTTTGCTTTCACCGGTCTGCGCACACAAATCGGCCTCCTCAACGGCGCTCAGGATTGGCTTATCTGCCTTCTCATTATCGCGGTAGCCACTGCCGGAAAACTCGGTGGAAGCGCCCTGGCAGCTCGTCTTACCGGGATGGAATGGCGGGAGTCGCTTCAACTCGGCGCATTGATGAACACCCGAGGACTGATGGAACTCATCGCCCTTAATATCGGCTATGACATGGGCATTCTCTCACAGCGCATCTTTACCATGCTTGTGATCATGGCTCTCGTCACTACTGTCATGACCGGACCGCTGTTAACTTTTTTCGGGCAGAGGCCAAAGATGCCTTGCAGCGTGGGTCGCGCCGTTCCTCTAGACTCTTAGCCTGGATGGAGTCGAACGTGAGTCCGCTTGGAATGCGAGGAGGTCTGTCGCACGCGGGAAAGTGAAAATCTTCTTTGCTTGTTAGACTTTTTTCTTGGTATGGTCACGCCCCCTGATGTAGGGTTTCGCCCTACACGAGACTAATCTTTTTTGGCTGACGACTCAAAATAGCAGTGAGCACGAGGTTCTGGTGAATTTAAGAGGCGGCGCCCAGAGTTTTTGCTGCAGCTCCTTGCTGTTATCTCTATTGCCATGTGTTTTTCAAGTTGTACCGCCAAGGACCTCCGGAGATACGGGAGCGGACGAATCGTGGGAAGCAGCTCCGACCCGCGAGGCAAGCAGTTCCTGCGCCCGCTTGAGGTCGTCCGGTATTCCGATATCGATAAAGAGTCCGGTGCAAACCAACCCATAAACTCTGCGGTCCAGAATGCTGGGAAAAACCTCCCTCTCCAGCGAGATCGCCGTCCCCGCTGGCAGCTCGCGCACGATCTGCTTTCGAAGCAAATAAACCCCGGCGTTGATCAGACCAGGACCGGCTGGGATACCCTTTTCGATGAACTCGGTGACGCGGCCGTCGTGGTCGAGCGCCACACTTCCATAGCGAGCGACATCAGCGACTGCCTGCACTACGACCACCAAAGCGGCATCTTTGGCCGTGAACAGTTCCAGCATTGGAAGAAGCTCCCATTCCACATAGCTATCGCCGTTAAGAACAAGAACTGGATCGCTAATGAATGGTTCGGCCAGCTTGAGCGCTCCTCCAGTGCCTAACGGCTCGTGCTCTCTGGAGCAGCGGATACGCATTCCAAGGTCATTTCGAGATCCGAAGTAGCTTTCAATTTTCTCGGCCATGTAGCCCGTTCCCAAAATCACGTCAGACACTCGCTGAGACCTGAGCCTCTCGATCAAGAGCTGGAGAAAAGGGGTTTCCCCAATTAGTGCCATCGACTTTGGCCGGTCAGCGAGCACTGGACTGAGTCGCGTGCCGCGGCCGCCACAGAGTACGAAAGCGCCAACCGTGCAGGTTGGAATCTTTGGGTTTTGCTCCAGTTTTTTCATTATTCTCGCAAAGAAATCTAAGCGCCGTGCGTTTCCGGCTTAACTCTTCAAGCCCGATCTACCGTTTGGGCATGCAGCTACTAGTCAAATCCTATCAGTATACCCGGAAACACTGAAAGAAGGAAAAGTCATGATGTGGTTCGTTGAAATGCGCAATCGCAAGGAGAGCTTTCCGCGGGCTGGCATTGAAGGAGTGAGTATTGAAGAAAACTTTTGCCCTCAACGACAGCGATCCAGCGTCCACTCGATCTTCATCATCGAGCGAGCCGAGTCCGCTTTGATCAACGCTGTCGAGGGCCAGGAGGGCATGCCAGCCGCAGCCCTCTGGATGGTGCGCGAGCCTGCTTAGTCCAACTTGACTAATGCCGAAAGATGAAGGTCAGCTCGGATGCGCTTGAGAATAGGCCGCTTTACCAGGAAGCCGGCCTCGAACCGAGTTAGCAAAAAGAACATCAGAGAAGCCGTCGGCTTTATTGGCGCCCGCGTGGACTACAGCTCTAGTAATCCCCAGCGATCACTTTTCGCGCTTCACCGTAAACGTGGGGATACCCTCTTGGGCCGGAGCCTTGACTTGCCACGTCGGTGCGGTCGGCGTTTTGGTTTCAAGCAACTCTCCCAATGCCCGCATAGTCACGAAATTCTCTGCTATGAGCTCTTCGTCCTCAACTCGATAACCTAAGTCATTTTCCAAAAATGCGACCATGCGGATCAGGCCGAGCGAGTCAATCTGTAGCGGCTCGTCAGGATCAGTTATTGGTGGCAAAGAACCACGATTGTTGTCTATGTACTCTTTAAGTTTCGGGGGTATTTCCATCATATTGGGGGTATTATTTGGGCGCATTTCCATGATATTGATACTGGTTTAAAAGAGGCTGGCAAATCACCGCGCTCCCATCCATTGTTCGGTCGTGTCCACGGGTGAATTAGGTTCCCAGATTGCCGCCCGCTCGGGGTGATAGCGGGAGCCGATTGGCACAGAGTAGTCATCTTTATCATACTCGCGCGTGCGCTTGAGCAATTTCCTGAAAGCGATGATAGCTGGTGAAGGCTGGCGCTCAGTTGGATAAATCCGTGAGGAAAAGGCGTCTGTCAATTCGTCGGGATAACGATGATACACGAAAGTCGCGAAAGCGAAGGGCTGTTCCCAGAATAAATCGATCATGTCTTCGAGATTATCGATTGCTTTTTCGCAGAAAATCTGATGCTCGCGAAACGGGTTCTTCCCGTTTCGGTTCTTGCCCTCAAGATACTCGCGGACAAGCGGCGCGGCGAACTCCGCTTCGCGCATGGTTACCGATACTCCAAAGGAAAATATCGGATCGATGAAACGATGCGCATCACCGATGCAGATAAAGCCTTTCCCGCAGAAGCCGCGCACCTGATACGAGTAATTTGGGATAACATGCACCTTCTCAACGAGGTTCATTTCAGGTACGCGATTCCGAAGCTCCGGGTTAATATTGTAGAACTCGTTCCGGAAAAACTCTTCAGGAGTTTGCTTTTTCGCGAGAAAGTCCGCGTTTGGCGTGACCATTCCTATACTAACAACCTCCTTGTCGAGCGGAATGAACCACGCCCAATGAAACTTTTTCGCGTAGAAGATCACAGTGTTGTCTTTAGCATCTTCGCCCGAGGCGGCGGAGCCACGGACGGCGCCGGTGACTTGTGAGAAGAAAGCGACCTGCTTGTCGTAGTTACCAAGATATTTTGGACCGGTGGCACGATTATTGGCGAGAAAGGTGGCTTGGCCCGAGCAATCGAGCACGATCTGCGTTTCGATGTCCTCGCTCTTGCCGTCAGGCCAGCGGACCGTTACGCCTCGCACAGCGCCGTCATCGGCCAGTAGCGGCTTTGTGGCCGTGCCTCGCATGACCGTCGCTCCGCGCTTCTCGGCTTCCTTGAGCAGCATCGTGTCAAAATTGCTCCGCCGCACCTGCCACGTATGTCCCAATGAGAGATTCCAGTCCTTATCGCGCGCCGAAACGGGGACGAACCAGGAATTCTCGCCGGTCGTGCCGTAGACCTTGACGCCGTGCTTGATAGGGTATTCCCTTTTTGCCATTTCATCCTCAAAGCCAAGTCTCCGAAGCACCTGGCCAGCTTCGCCTGTCAGCGATTCGCCAATGTGAAACCGCGGGAACTCTTCCTGTTCGAGAATCATCGGCTTGATCCCTTCCCGGATGAGGAACATTGCCATCGCGGAGCCGCCCGGCCCGCCGCCGATAATTAGCACATCAGTTTTCATAATTTATTGAAGCAACAGAACGCAGAGATGCCGAATTTGTTTCAAATCAATACGCTGTCAACCCCCGCTGGCGTTTCGAGCAGAGTTTTTTGACCGGAAACGGACGAAAACAGCAACGAAAACTGTTAGTTCACTTACTAGTGAGTTGCTCGCCGAACCAATATTTTTTTGTACGGAAGAGAGGATTGTTTTATCGCAACTCTCCTATCTTGCTTGAAGTCGACGAACTCGACGAAATAACCGCAGCGATCGTGTGCACTTTGCGTCCGATTCTGATCAACTCCCAATGCTTTGATGATAACCGCAAGGTTACCACCGGTCGGCTTACCGTGCCACGCGATTACCGCGTCATGTTGCTGTTGGCGGCGATTTGTGGATTGAGCACGCTTATCGGTTTTCTCGTCGGCCGCGCCGGAATCCGCGGCGAATTCATCGCGCCTTCCTTTGCTGTGGCTTATGTCACCGGCGGCTGGTTCGCCACGCAGGATGTGGCACGCGCTCAAGTGCGGCAAGATCGACATCCAGTTCCTGACGGTCGCCGCTGCCGGAAGTGACGGAAGCGTTACTTTTGCGGTGAAACGCGAGCGTTCAAACCGTTGTCTACATTGACATGAACATGGAAACTACAAACTCGATACGCGTTCGCGCTTCTCGTTTTTTCAGTGATCGATATGCCTATAGGGCACAGCCCAATTATTCATCCGAGCTAATCGCCTTCGGGATAATTGTGTTCATTGCCGTCTGGCCGATGGTTTTGTTGGCTAATGCAATGGCCGTGGGCCCGAAATAACCGAAAAGTGGGATCAAGAGTCATGGTTGACCAGGTCCACACCTGCGCAGACCTGCGGAAACAGATCCACCTTGACCTGCGGATCCAACATCCCGAATGGGTCCAAGCAGATGGTGAATCGCCCGTGTGCGATTCTTATGAGGACCGCCTGATGGAATTGCTGGCGGGCTTGACAGACATGAAACCCAATCAGTCTTACGATCGCGATCGCTATCACCTGCAACAGCGTCAGACTTGAGTGATCTTGGTCTTGGGCATTTGGCCGTGGCACGATTCATTTTCCGGGTTGTGAAGGAGCTGGCAGCACGCCGTAGAAATACTCGCCGTCGTCGTCTTGCTGTGGCGACTTCATAAACACTTTTGCAATGTCGCCGGTTGCAGGTCCACTTGGAGCCTTAAACAGATACAACGTGATCCGCACGTCATCGGCGCGCGCCGCGGTCAGGAATTTCAGCGGGAGCGCTCAACGTCCAACGCCCAACGTCGAATCCAGATTACGCGGGCGCGCCACCGAGGGCGCCGGGGAGCGGCGGGGTGACGTCTGGTGCGGCGACAACTTGCTTGGGCGGTTTTTCGGGTGGCATTTTTTTGCCGGGCGGCGGCGCTGCGCCGGGCGGCGGGTTAATCAAGCGCCCGTGCTCGACGATTTCTTTGAGTTGCGAGCCGTCGAGTGTTTCAAATTCGAGCAAGGCTTTTGCGATCACTTCGAGTTTATCGCGATTTGCTGTGAGCGTTGCCTTTGCGAGTTGATACGCGTCATCGATCAGTTTTTTCACTTCCTGATCGATTTGTTCGGCAGTCGCTTCGCTGTAGTCGCGCGCGCGAGAGATATCGCGTCCCAGGAAAACGTAATCTTCGTGGTCGCCATACTCGACCATGCCCATTTTTTCGCTCATGCCCCACTCGCAAACCATTCGGCGCGCAATTGACGTAGCCATCTTGATGTCGCCGCGCGCGCCATTGGTGATGTCTCCAAAGACGATTTCCTCCGCAACGCGTCCGCCCATGCTCACAGCGAGCCCAGCCAGCAATTCGTTTTTGCGATTGGTGTATTTGTCTTCCTCGGGCAACCACATTGTGGACCCAAGCGAAGGGCCGCGCGGGATGATGGTGACCTTGTGGAGCGGCTCGGTGTGCGGGAGAAGTTCGAGCAACAATGCGTGACCCGCTTCGTGGTAGGCGGTATTCGTTTTTTCTTTTTCGCTCAGCGCCAGGCTCCGGCGTTCCTTGCCCCAGCGGACTTTATCGCGGGCTTCTTCGAGTTCAGCGAGCGTGATTCCCTTTAATCCACGACGCGCCGCGAGCAACGCCGCTTCATTGATTACGTTGGCGAGTTCCGCGCCGGAATAGCCCGGTGTGCCGCGCGCGACCACCGCCAGATCGACGCCTTCAGCGAGTTTCACTTTCTTGGCGTGCACACGCAAAATTTCTTCGCGTCCTTTCACGTCGGGCAGATTAACGGTGATCTGGCGATCGAAACGTCCGGGTCGCAGCAACGCGGGGTCAAGCACGTCGGGACGGTTCGTGGCGGCGATAATGATCACGCCTTCCTGCGTGTCGAAGCCGTCCATCTCCACGAGCAACGCATTCAAAGTTTGCTCGCGCTCGTCGTGGCCGCCGCCAACGCCATGGCCGCGGTGACGGCCGACGGCGTCAATTTCGTCGATAAAAATGATGCACGGCGCTGATTTCTTGCCCTGCTCGAACATATCGCGGACACGACTCGCGCCGACGCCGACGAACATCTCAACAAAGTCTGAGCCGCTGATTGAAAAGAACGGGACATCCGCTTCGCCTGCGATCGCGCGGGCCAACAAGGTCTTGCCCGTGCCAGGCGGACCAACCATCAACACGCCCTTGGGAATCCGGCCGCCGAGTTTCTGAAATTTCTTCGGGTCGCGCAGAAACTCGACCAGCTCCTGCACTTCGTCCTTGGCTTCCTCGACGCCGGCCACGTCGCGGAACGTGATCTTGTTCTTGTCGCGAGCGAGCATGCGCGCCTTCGATTTGCCGAAGTTAAGCGCGCCTTTTCCAGCCATGCGGATTTGCTGGCGAAACAAGAAATAAAGCACCAGCAGGAAGAGGGCGATCGGCAGGAAACCAACCAGAGTCTGCGCGAGCATGTTTGACTCCGTCTTGATGGCGGGCTGCATGCCGGCGTCGGTGAGTTTTTTCTGCAGATCATTTGTAAAATTCAAATAGACCGTGGTTCGAAACGGCATCGGCTGAGCGGGCGCTGGGCCGACTCCCTGGCGGATGTATGCGCCGCGGAGGGTTTGCGTTGGCCGACCGTCCTCCACGACCAGCTGGAGCGGATAACTTTTGTCGTTAACGATCTGCTTGTTCTCCAGCAGCTCGAGAAAACGGTTATACGGCACGTCCTCGACCGGCTGCATCCCTCCCCGGTAAAAGACCATCGCCATCGCAATCAGAGTGAAAGCGATCACGATGAGAGTGACCCCGCGCCAGTTAAAACTGGGCTCGTTGCCGCGGTGCTTATTCTCCTTCTGAGAGTTGCGATCGAACTGAGCCATAACGAAATCTTAGAAAAATTACCATGAACGATCCGGTAATGCAAAATAGGGAGACGGAGGTGACTGTCCCTTCAAAATGACGAAGCACGAATGACGAATGACGAAAGAAGCACAAAACCCGAATGACGAAGAAGCGGCATCCCGGTCGTTCGTAATTTGAGCATTCGTCATTCCTTCGAGCTTCGTCATTCGGATTTCGTCATTGCGTTCACTTGTATGTTCGTGGCTGCGGATTGCGTCGCTTGCCGGTTTCGGGTAAATTTTGCACTTAGCTATTCACATGACAGAGCTCGTTTCATCAGTTGCAGATAGGATCGATCGCGCTGTGCAGCGGGTAACGCCCTTTGCGTATCGCGTGCGGCGGACTGGCCGTCGCTGGATGCGACGCGCGTTGCGCAAGCCGCGCAGCGTTTCGGAGGGGCCGAATCTGTTGCCGCTGTTGATCCAGGTGCTGGCGAGTTTCACGAAAGCGGACGGCGTGATAATGGAGGAGGAGATCGACTCGAGCCTCGGCTTCCTCCGTTACGATTATCCGGAGGCGGTTTACTCCGAGCTGCGACAGTTGTTCCGGCAAGCGCTTTACGAGCAGCAGGACCTCGCTGTTATGGCGCAAAAGCTCGGCGCGCAGCTGAGCACCGAACGCAAGATCATGCTCGGCGTGCAGCTTTACGACCTGATCTCGCAAGCCGGTTTGAAGCAGGAACAGGTGGTTGCCTTCTATTCGTTCATGTCGCAGATGGGCATGGCTGCGCAGGCGATCGACATTGTTTATCAACTCAACGCTTCAGAGGATTCGGATCCGTCGATCTATCAGCATGGCGCGTCGCCGCTGGAATCACTCTCTTTCGGGCCCGACGGCAAGGCCGACATAATTCTCAAGAACCTCAGTGAAACCGATCGTTTGATGGCCTTTCGTTATCACGACCTGATCCTGTTGAAAAATTACAGCGGCCAGAACGTTTCGGTGCGCGGGAGACCATTGGTGCGCGGCGGCTTTTGTCGAATTTATCCCGGGCAGCGCATTTTGGCGGGCGACCAGGTCCTCAGTTATCAGGAACTGGCGCAATATTTCAACGCGAAGAAGAACGTTTCGCTGCCACAGATTTTCATTCGTGTGAATAAGGATTCCGACGAAGTGCAATTGGAGCGATCGCGGACCCGTGAGAGCGCGCTCCGCGTGACCTTCGGATTAAACGTGCGAGTGAAGGCGTTGCGAGATGTGAATGCCGAGCTCAACGGAGTGAGGTTGCAAGCCGGCACAAAGGTCGAAGCGACGCTGGACGACAGAATCGTTTTCCACAACGACAGCGAACTGGATTTGAACGATCTGCGTCGACGCGCTCGCGCGCTGGGTGGCCGGTTCCAACTCAAAGCTTCCAAATCGGAATATCTGGTGTCGAACGACCCGAGCCGTCTCCAAGCTGACGATATTCTGCTTTCCCCAGGCACAAGCGGTGACGTGGTGTTGAAGATTTTCTGCGATTACGATCAGCGCGTCGGCCAATTGGAGGTCATCGAAGCGGATCGTCCGATCATGGTCGGCAACGAGCCCGTGCGCACGACCGCGCAGCTCAAGGACGGCGATACGATTCGAATCGACGTCGGACAGATTCTGCGCTGCAATTTTTCGGAACGCATCATCGAGGAAGAGCGCAACATCATTCGCACCCTCGAGGTCACCGAAGTCACACACCGTTTTAGCAAAGGCGAGATTGGCTTGGACGGCATTTCATTTGACGTCACGCGTGGCGAGCTTGTTTGCGTGATGGGCGCAAGCGGTTCGGGAAAAAGCACGCTGCTGCGAGTGCTTGCCGGTCAGCTCCAACCGACCAGCGGAGACGTCTTTCTCAACGGTCAGTCGCTTTACCAAAATCTCGACACGTTGAAGCAATACGTTAGCTACATGCCCCAGCAGGACGCCTTCGACGAACAGCTCACCATCGGCGAAAACCTGCTGTTTGCGGCAGCGATTCGTGCGCCGCACCTCTCGCGCCGTGATCGCAGCCGGCGCCTTGAGGCAAAATTAGTCGAGCTTGGATTGGGGGAGCGCCGGGACGCTGTCGTGGGCAGCCCAGAGAGAAAACTCCTGAGCGGTGGCGAGCGGAAACGCCTGAACATCGGGCTCGATATGTTCGGGATGTCGGACGTTTATCTGTTCGACGAACCGACTTCCGGCCTTTCCTCAAAGGATTCCGAGCACGTCATGGAAATCATTCGAGGCCTGTCGCACAACAAAATCGTCATTGTTACCATTCATCAGCCGAGCTCGAAATTGTTTCAGATGTTTCACAAGGCGATCCTGCTCGACAAAGGCGGGCGCCTCGTCTTTTTCGGAACGCCGTCCGACATGCTGCGCTATTTTGCCGAGGCAGAGCACCAGCATCAGTTCGGAGCCGAAT